>NZ_AUCT01000023.1 GCF_000429905.1 Desulfatibacillum aliphaticivorans DSM 15576
ACAAAAACATTAGCCCGACCGTGTCATATCCCCGTTTTTTGACAATGCCGCTGCGTCTCAGGAGCGACCGGAATTTCAGTTCCCTGAATGCTGAATTGATTTCAGAATCCATGGAAATGCTGGTGTTTTGAATTTGTTTTTGCATTGAGAGGGAAAATGTTTTACTTGTATTCATAGCGGCTCTTTCTTGTGTGTTATTAGGTGTTTGGCGATGTCTAATATTACACAATTAAGGCCGCTTTTCAAGTATTTTTTATATTATTTCAAATGGTTATATCTGTCCCCCTCCCATATTTCTTGTGCGAAACTTGAGATATTTAGTTGCCACCGCATTTTCTCCCTGATATAAATTGCTAAACTTACAAAACAAGATCATAAATGGGAGAGAAGTATATGCCTAAGAAAACGTACTTTCAAATCGCCCATCTGACAGACCTTCATCTTACGAAGAAGGATTCCATGGCGCGGTCGGAACCCAAGCTATTTGGCAAGCTGAAAGGCATGAACAAATCCTTCCGGGCGATCATGGCCTCCCCCAAGATTCTAAAATCCGACTGGCTGGCGTTTACCGGCGACATTACCGACAATGGAGACCTGGACACATGGAAAATGTTCTGGGACGTAATTTCAAAGGCAAACTTTTCGGATAAATGCTCCGTCATCCCTGGAAATCATGATGTATGCAACCTGGGCTTTTTTCCGGCAAGCCATGAAAACGACACTAATGAAAGAATAGAGCGCGTGAGGAAGGGCCTTAAAATGGGAAAGCAGGAGGTCAGATTTCCCTGGGTCAAACAGATTCATGAAGCTGTCGCTCTCATTGGAATCGATTCATGCAACCATGGAAACTTTACCGGCGTGACAAACGCCGTGGGGAAAATTGGCTTCCACCAATTGGAGAAGTTGGCCAGGGACCTGAAAAAAATCAGGCATATTCCCGTTAAAATCCTAATGCTGCACCACAGTCCGAACATACCTGAAACCTGGACGGAGGAAGCGCGAGGCTTAAAACCGACTTCCAAAGCAGGCAGATGGGGGCATGAAGTCCCTGAGGAGGACCGGCGGGCGCTCCGATTATTATGCATTACCAACGACGTCCGGTTGATATTGCATGGGCATCTTCATCGTCAGGAAGACCGCCGGGTCAATGGAGTAAGAATCATCGGCGGGGCCGCAACGACGGCGCCGTCCGATCCGGATGAAAAGACCGGCTTTCCGGTAACGTTCTACAAAGTTTATACGGAATCAGAGAAAAAGATAATACGCCAAGAGCAAGTCCTCATATAGACGGCGTTGAAAAAGGCCCTCCCCAAAGTAGCAGACGACTAAGGGCGCGGCAAGCAGCGCCCCTACGGCGCGGGGACCGCGCAACTGCGGCGGGGAGACCCCGCAACTACGGCGCAGGGACCGCGTAACCACGGCGGGGAAACACCGCAACTACAGCGCAGGAACCGCGCAACTGCGGCGGGGAGACCCTGCAACTACGTAATGACGGTGTTGAACCAGCCTATTCGCCCGCCTGGCATCCTAAATTTAAACAATCATACAAGCCGCCCTTATTGGCCTGACGGCCTCAGGCATTGCATGCCGGGGCTGGCTATGTAACGCACTTGACGGTCTGATCCGTTTCCCAAAAAACGCAGGGCAAGGCCTATATTGCCAATTATACCTGTATTGGATTCATTGAATGTTTTGGCGCAGGCAGGGGGCGCCCCGCCTTGATTTTTCGGCCGTACAGGCGCATAAGATATGCGCTGTACAGGATTTTGCCGTCGGGAGGCAAAAAAATGAAGGGTTCCATTTATACAATATGCAAGCGGAAAAAGTTGATGTAATCGTTGTGGGGGCCGGCCTCAGCGGGCTGTATGCAGCCTGTCTGCTGGCGGCGCAAAATAAATCCGTCATCGTCCTGGAAGCGCGAAGCCGCGTGGGAGGCAGGATATTCTGCCCGGAGCACGAGGGCTTTTTCGCGGACCTGGGGCCTTCCTGGTACTGGCCGGCCTTGAACCCCAGGGTGGTCGCCCTTATTCAGGCCTTGGGGCTTCAATCATACCCCCAGTTTGAAAAAGGCATGGCCCGGTTCATGGCCAAGGACGGCCATGTGGAAAACTTTCCGGGCTATCCCATGGATCCCCCCGGACGCAGGCTGGAAGGCGGCATGGCCGCCCTGGTCAAGGGGCTGAGCGCCCGGCTTTCCCAGGACGTTGTCCGCCTGAATCATCCGGTCTGCGAAATCCAGCGCCAAGACCATGGCGTCCGGGTCCATGTGGGCATTCTGGATCAGGCGCCCCAATGCGTGCTGGAGGCGGGCCATCTTATACTGGCCATGCCGCCCCGGCTGGCGGCCAGCTCCGTCCTGTTCACGCCGGATTTATCCTACGACCTCACCCAGGCCATGCTGAAAGCCAGCACCTGGATGGCCGGGCACGCCAAATTTTTCGCCCTGTACGACAAAGCGGACTGGCTGAGCATGGGCTTTTCCGGCCAGGGCTTCAGCCTGTGCGGCCCCATCGGGGAGTTTCACGATGGCTCCGCCCCGGAAGGCGCGCCGTACGGGCTCACCGGCTTTTCAAACATCCCCGCCTTAAGGCGCAGGGACGACGAAACCATGATCCAGGCCGTCCTGGCCCAGCTTCCCTGTCTTTTCGGAGAGGACGCCGGAGCTCCGGTGAAAATCTACTACCGGGATTGGGCGCGGGAAAAATATACGGCCGCGGAATACGACCAGCGCTCCGCCCATAATCACCCCGAATTCCATCCGCCCGGAGGAAAAACAAGCATCTGGAACGGCTCCTTCCACTTTGCGGGCAGTGAAACCGCCGATTACTACGGAGGATACCTGGAAGGCGCCCTGTCCAGCGCGGAGCGGGCCGTATCGGCCATAGTTCAAAACTGAGGAACTGCGGAACTTCGAAAAAGAGGAACTGCGGAAAAGGATTTTTTTGCCTCCGGCGGCAAACTGCAAAGGAGTTGCCTTCGGCGATGAAATACAAAAAGACCTGCCTTCGGCGAGTCGCTTTCTTGAAAGAAAGCTCCGCAAAGAAATTTTCAATGGCGCTTCGCGCACGGGCGGATAGGCAATGAAAAGTGTTACGCCCCGGCTGGTATGTTAATGAACAGTATAGGATAGTCCAGAGCCCTGCAGTGGGTGGCCCAGGCATCGCAGTTTGATGCCTGGATTGCGTAAGCAACAAAAGGTGCGGCCTGAAAAGGCTATCAAAACCCCAGGCCCCTGGCGGACGAAAACCCCGACCGAAAAGCCATTTGTTGTTTTTTCAGAAGTACTGAGCAAGGAAGAAAATTATTGAGTTTTTGAGAGACGTCCCCCGAAATTCGGGAACTGCACACTCTGATCGGCTCTATCCTTATCAATAAAAGGGCTTTGTTGACCGGGAAGGAAATCATCTTCCTTCGCAAAAATTTAAGATTGCGTATCAAAGAATTTGCCCAGAGAATTGGGGTGCAGCATGAAACCGTGTCTCGCTGGGAGAAGGATGCGCAACAGCACAACATCCACGTTGATTTGGCAATCCGTTTATTTTACGCAACAAAGAAGGGGCTTGACGTCATAGGAGTGATGGAAAATGCGTGGCCCGCTGTCGCGGCGGGAGGCGATATTTCTGAGGAAGCCATTGTTCTACAGGAATCTGATTGGGTTAATCGTTCCCTTGCCCCTGGGCGCATGGCGCGCTCTGAACCGTCTTTTGAAGTTGCGGAACTGAAGGATGCCGTGCACACACTTGAGAAAAAAATTGACCACATAAATGATAAACTTGGGGAACATCATAATGTTTTCCATGAACCCAAGGATCTTTAACCCTCAAACTGTGGCTCAACACCTTAGGAATTCCCGAACACCCGTTTACGAGCATCCTGAAAACGCCATGAAGAAAACTTACCAGTAAGGCGCCAGCTAGCACACGGCAATTTACGCCGGCAGTTGTTCCACGCAGTTGCGGCCTTTGGTTTTGGCTTGATAGAGAGCTTTGTCCGCCCTTTGGATGGTGTCTTCTATGGACTCGCCGTGGGTGTACTGGGCCGCGCCGAAACTGGCCGTGGCTTTTACGCCGTGGGGAAAGGTATATTCTTCAATCAAAAGCCTCAGCTTGTCGGCCAGGGCCGCCGCATCTTCCAGAGCGGTTTCCGGCGACAATATGATGAACTCCTCGCCGCCCCACCGGAATAAGATGTCCGTCTTTCGGATGTTCTGCTGTATCAGCTCCGCCGTGTGCACCAGGACCGCATCCCCGGCGCTGTGCCCGGACTGGTCGTTAATGCATTTGAAGTTGTCAAAATCAAAAATAATCAGAGACAAGGGCCCTGCATGCCTTCTTGACCTGGCTGTCTCAACCTCTGAAATCTCCGCAAAACTCCTGCGATTCAGGACATTGGTGAGATGATCTTTGTTTGACAGCTCCAAAAGTCTTTGTTTTTGACTTTTTATCAACTTCCGGTTTTTAAAGTCCCGCACATGCGCATAATAAAGCACCCTGGAAAGCGCGACGGCGAGCACGGTAAAGGTGACGATGTTGATCTGCTGGATGCCGAAGTCCTTGCCCGTGTAATCGGCGGCGACATTCACAAAATAGACCATGACCGCCATATTGGAAAGATAAAGAAAGAGGCAAAACCGGTTGGAAATAATGAAAATGGCGGCGAATGAAAAAGCCATTCCAATATATGCGGCGGTGGACCCGCTAATCAATACGTCGGCGATGGAAATAGCGACCAAGTTCAACATGCCCAACCACAAAAACGCCGTGATGAGCACATGATGGTAATGGGACGGCCGCTCCGTTTTTTCCGGCCGTTTCATCCAGGCCAGACCGATTCCCCCGGACAAAAGCATGAAGACCGACATATGGGAGTAAAACAAAATGGGGTAGCCGATGGAAACTTCCCACTTGTCCGTCTGGTAATAATGCAGGTCGAAAAGCATGATAAGGCCGAAGGCGAAAATGGACAGCAGTCCGAAAATTGTCCCGCGAATCCAGTTCAGGTAAACCAGTTCGGCTTTAAATTCCAGGTAATCCTCGCCAAGCCCGTCCTTGACCCTGACGCCTGTTTTCACACGGGAGATGCAGTGGGCCCATGAATTTTCAACGTTGTCTTTTTCAGATAGATCCATAGCATTGTCAAATAGTTATTAGGACCGGCAATTATAAACACCCGTAAATTTTTAGGCAAAAAGCATACCATGCATGACGGAAGAGGCGGCCTGTCCCTACTTTAGTTACTGATATCACCTTTATGGCCTTGTTGGCGACCCCTTTTCAAAACGAAAATATTTTCATCTGAAAACCCTTTATTCAGATGGCATTTTACGATATACTTCCATAGCGTCAACAATCCCACTATCATTTGGGTCCAAATAATACTTCATGTTTAAAGAGGGACGAAATGAGCAATGACACGCCGCAATCCGCAATGCTTAATACCCTCAAGGGAACCTATTTATTCCGGGAAACCTTCAGCGACTCCCTGCTTGGGGAAATCCTGGAAAACAGCACCTTCATGGACCTGCCCAAGGACGCCTGCCTGTTTCACCAGGGAGATCCCGGGGACGCCATGTATATTGTCGCCGAGGGCGAGCTTCGCGTTGTGGTGGCTTCGGAAAACGGCGGGGAGTATTGCGCGGCCCGCATAGGCCCGGGAGAGCCCGTGGGGGAGATCCAGCTTTTGACGGGCGGCAAACGCACGGCGAGCGTTTTAGCGGAGCAAGACGCCAAACTTTTATGCATAAGCAGGGAATGCATGGAGCCTCTGGCCGCCGGGCGCTCCCAATTTTTCGACGAACTCAATCGCATTGTGTTGCAAAGGCTGCGGGAAAACCAATTACTGACCATCCTGCCTCACTTATTCGGACATTTGGATGGACAAAAACTCCAATTTCTAAAAAAGCAGTTGGATTGGGTCATCGTAAAAAAAGGGGAGAGGCTCTTTAGCCAGGGAGAGCAGAGCGACTGCTTTTATATACTGACCAACGGCCGCTTAAGCGTTGTCATGGAAGACGCTTCGGGCCGAAAAAAGCACGTGAACGTAATCCGCCCCGGGGAATGCGTGGGCGAAATGGGCATGATCACCGAAGCCCCGCGCAACGCCACGATTTTCGCCATTCGGGACAGCCAGTTGGTCAGAATGGATAAGGCCTCCTTTGAGAAGATAATCGATCAGTATCCCCGGATTTCCATGCATTTCATGCGCGGGCTTGTGGACCGGACCAAAAAAATGGAGGAGCCCGGGCATCAAAAGCGCACCCAGATCAACGTGGCCGTCATTCCCGCCAGCCAGGGCCTGTCCCTCACGGATTTCACGGTCCGCATGAGCCGGTCATTCTCCAAATACGGCAGGGTGCTGCATTTGTCCAGCCAGCGCTTGGACCGCCATTGGGGCATGCCCGAGATGAGCCAGGTTCCGGCGGAGGATCCCAAATACAACCGTCTTTCCACGTGGCTGGACGAGCAGGAAGACAAATACCAGTTCATCATATACGAAAGCGACCTGGCTTCCTCCAATTGGTCCAGCCGCTGCCTGCAGCAAGCCGATCATATACTGGTTGTCGGGCGTGCGGATGACAATCCCGCCATCAAGGAAATCGAGTGGGAGATCTATGCCGATTCCGACAATCTGACTCGCCCGAAAATCAGCCTCGTCCTGATCCATTCGGACGACTCCAGGCTGCCCCATGGAACCCGCCATTGGCTGGCCCCCCGGCAGGTGGACGTGCATCACCATCTTTGCTGGAATAAGGACGGGGATTTCGACAGGGTGGCCCGATTCGTCTCGGGCAATCCCGTGGGACTTGTGTTGGGCGGAGGCGGCGCCAGGGGCTTCGCCCATCTGGGCGTTATCAGGGCCCTGGAGGAATTCGGCATTCCCATAGACATGGTGTGCGGCGCCAGCATAGGCGCCATCATGGGAGGCTTTCTGGCCATGGGCCTGGACCACCAAACCCGCATGAAAGAATGCCGCAAAGGCTTTGTGGACATCAACCCCCTGGGCGATTACACCCTGCCCCTGGTGGCCCTGGTTAAAAGCAGAATCCTGGACCGGCAGTTAAAGCTCCAATACGGAGACGCCCGCATTGAAGACCTGTGGCTGAACTTTTTTTGCGTTTCATCCAACCTGACCAACGCAAAAATGGTGGTTCATAAGTCCGGCCCTTTGTGGAAAGCCGCCCGGGCCAGCATATCCCTGCCCGGTATTCTCATGCCCGTCTTCCACAGGGGAGGCCTGCTTGTGGACGGCGGGGTGATAAACAACCTGCCTGCGGACGTCATGAAAAACCGGTACGGCGGATTTATCATGCTGGTGGACGTGAGCCCGGACGAAGATCTGCAAATGCCCAAAGGCCTGGATAGAATTCCATCAACCCGGTCATTGCTTTGGAGCCGCATTAATCCGCGCAAGAAAAAAATTCAGGTTCCCGGCATTTTGGACATCATGATGCGGACCATCCTGCTTTCCAGCATCCATCAATCCGGAAAAATCAAAAAAGAGGTGGACCACTTTTTCTACCCGCCTACGGAAGGCTTCGGGCTTCTGGATTTCAAGCTGTTGGATAAGATTTACCAGGCCGGCTACGAATACGCCTTCCAGGAACTGCAGGGCTGGAAAATGCTGACGGAAGATCTATGGGAATTCAAGCTCTCCCAAAGCGCCCGCCATTAGCCCCAAAGCATCCCCCCTATTACGGCGTATACAATGGCGGGCAGCAGGTTGGCGGTCCGTATTCTTTTGACGTCCAGAATGGTGACGCCGATGCCCATGACCAGGATGCCGCCCACGGAAGTCAGGGCCGCCAGCACGGCAGGCTCCGTCAAAAAGACCATATAAGACGCGGTCAGGGTCAGCGCGCCCTGAACCACAAACACGGAAAGGGCGGAAAAAGCCACCCCGATCCCCAAAGAGGAAGCCAGGGCCAGGGAGCCCACGCCGTCCAGGATGGATTTGATGAACAACAAGGTAGGATCGTTTTTGACGCCGTCGTCAATGCAGCCTAAAATCATCATGGCGCCTACGAGGTAGATCACGGAGGCGGTCACAAAACCTTCCACAAAAGTCGGGGAGGCGGAGCCCATCATGTTTTTCAGCTTTTCCGCCAACTTCTCCAAAAGCCGCTCAATCTGCATCAACTCGCCGGTGACGGCTCCAAGCAGCACAGCTCCTACGGTTAGCAGAGCCTTCTCCCCCTCCAGGGCCATGCTCATTCCCAAATAAATGATGCAAAGCCCCATGCCTTGCATAAGAATTTCTTTAATCCGCGAAGGCAGACGTTTGCCTGCGGCCATGCCGGCGAGGCTGCCGGCCAGAATCGCCCCGGTGTTTACGATAGTGCCTAACACAATGGCCTCAAAACGAGAAAAACCGGGGCGAGGCAGGTTTGTTAAGCCTCTTATTCGCCCAGGCCTCCCATGAGGATCTTATAATCATCCTCAAAGATGTCCACGAATCGCACGCCCACCTCGTATCCCGAGCCGTCAGCCATTGGCTGGCACCGCACAACCTCCCCCTCCGCTGCAATGGGAATGGAGGAAACCGCAAGATACATAGGCAGGCGGCGTTTTACCTGGTCCAGGTCCGAAATCCGTATGATCAGGCCCAGTACCGCCTTAACCTCGTAAGGAATCCGGCTGAAAAAACACAAGCCGCCCTCACTGATATCCTTCCCCATTACCACTTCCGCAGCCCTGGCGCCACTTTCTTTTTTTCCGTAATCCAAAACGCTTAAGGAGCGGTCATTTATCTGGATGCTTATCTTTTTTGGAAACCGCGGATGCTTCCTTCTTTCCTCCCGGCCTTTCTCGACTGCCATTGGACGCCTCCCCCTCTTCATCCTCTTCACCCTCTGATAGGCGGCCCCTGCTATTTCTCTGGGCCTAAGAACATAAAACAGAAATTCATTAACACACCACACTGCAAATTTGTCAAGAAATCACGACAAAAATTCAATTTTGTAAAACTCGCCCTATTACAACGCGGAAAAAACTTTTATTCCGGAATCAATTATGACAGAATAAAAGTTTGGGCTTAGGCCGCCGAAACGCATGGGGCGAGCCGGCTGCAAAGCCCTGTTAAGACTGCAATCAAGGAAAGCCCATGGCTCTCGATAAACCGGAAATCCTGGCCCCGGCAGGCGATAAAACCTGCTTTTTGGCCGCCGTGGCGGGCGGCGCCGACGCTGTATACATGGGGCTGAAGCATTTCTCCGCCCGCATGGCTGCACAAAATTTTTCCATGGCCGAACTGGCCCAGTTGCGGCATCTGGCCGACGAAAAAAATGTGCGCATGTACATTGCCATGAACGTCATGGCCAAGTCCGGGGATCTGAACGCCGTGGGCAGGCAGGTGGACAAGCTCCGCCGCTACGCCAAGCCCGACGCTCTCATTGTCCAGGACCTGGGCGTGGCTGCTGCAGCCCGGCAGGCCGGATACGCCGGAGAAATCCACCTCTCCACCCTGGCCAACGTGACTCACCCGGCAGCCCTGCCCCTGGTGCACGAAAAACTGGGGATCAACCGGGTGATCCTGCCCCGGGAGCTTTCCATCGACGAGATCAAACAATGCGACCAGGCCTGCCCCGACTCCATGACCCTGGAGGTCTTCGTCCATGGCGCCCTGTGTTACGGGGTTTCCGGCCGATGCTACTGGAGCACCTACCTGGGCGGAAAAAGCAGCCTGAGAGGCCGCTGCGTCCAGCCCTGTCGCAGAATGTACTCCCAGGGCGGGGGCAAGGCCCGGCTTTTTTCCTGCCAGGATTTGAGCATGGACGTGCTGGCCAAAATCATGCACGAAGCCCCCAAGGTGGCGGGCTGGAAGATCGAAGGCCGAAAAAAAGGGCCCCATTACGTGTATCACGCAACCAGGGCCTATAAACTGCTGCGGGACGACCCCGGCCCGGAAGAAAAAAAAGAAGCCCTGGCCTTGCTGGAAAGAGCCTTGGGCCGCCAGGGAACCCGGTACAATTTCCTGCCCCAGAGGCCCATCAGCGCGGTGGCGCCGGAAAAATCCACGGCTTCCGGCCTGCAGATCGGCAGGACCAAAAGAGAGCGCAAAGGATTCTCCATATCTTGCCGGGAAAAGCTCCTGGGCGGCGACGTGCTGCGCGTGGGCTTTGAAGACGAGCCCTGGCACCAGACCGTCCTGGTCCGCAAAAGGCAGCCCAAGGCCAAGCCCCTGCCCTGCTCCGCCGTAAAGGCTCTGCCGCCGGACAACACGCCCGTGTTTCTTATCGACCGGAAAGAGCCGGAGTTGATGCAGGAAATCAAGGAATTGCAGGCGAAAACGGACAAATTTCCCAGTCCGAAAATTGAGCCTTCCCAATTTTCCGTATACAAGCCCAAGCCCCATAAAGGGCGCGTACGCACCCAGACCATGCACGTGAATAGGCGGGCGCCCCAGGGCAGAATTCCCGGCAATCGCGGTCTTTGGCTGGATTCGTTCAATTTAAAAAGCGTTCCCCAAAAATCAGTGTCCGACATCTGGTGGTGGCTGCCGCCGGTGATCTGGCCCAACGAAGAGGAATGGTTCGCCGGCATGGTGGGCAAAGCCCTGGCCAAAGGCGCCAGAAAGTTCGTGGCCAACGCCCCCTGGCAGGCGGCTTTTCTGCAATCATCCAAAAAGCCGTTGGTCGCATGGGCCGGCCCCTTTTGCAATGCAGGCAATGTATTGGCAATTAACCAAATGAAAAAGCTGGATTTCAAAGGCGTGATTTTAAGCCCCGAACTCACCCGGGAGGATTATTTGAGGCTGCCCCGGGAAAGCCCCCTGCCCCTGGGAATCGTCACGGAAGGCTTGTGGCCCTTGTGCGTGTCCCGCACCATCGCCGAGGGAGTTAAGGAGGAATCCGCCATCACCAGCCCCATGAACGAAACCCTGTGGGTGAGAAAATACGGCCAGAACTATTGGGTCTTTCCCGGCTGGCCCATGAGTCTGTCCGCGGAAAAGAAAACCCTGGCAAACGCGGGCTACGCCTTGTTCATCGCCATGCACGAGCCCTGGCCCAAGGCGGTTCCCCGCGCCAACCGCACCAGCCAGATCAATTGGAATTTGAAGCTGTTGTAGATGAAAATCGAGGTTAGACGGCCATGCTATTCATGTTGTTATTATGATCAAATGAATCAAACCGATCAGCGCCGCAGCCCCCATGATAATCCGTGAAACGGAATTGGCGAACTCGTTTTTGTCGTGCCCCTTAAGCAGAAGATGCAGGCCCAGGTGCACCACAAGAAAGCCGTCCACCACCGCTTGGAACCAAAACTGCACCGTGTCCGAGGGATGCCCGGCCAAAATCAGCAGCAGCAGAAACAATGGGATGTGGGCCAGGGCGAAGGCGGGATAAGCCACTTCCTCCCTAAGCCTGGACAGGCCGGGGAACATCCGCCATTCGTGCCGGTGGATGGCGTCCAGTTCGTGGACGAATAAAAGAGACAAGCCGCAATAAAAAAGAATCTCCGCCGCCATGGCCCTGCTCCTTGCTTGTTAAGATGATCCGCATACAATCTGCGCGAAGAATAGGGTAGCTTAGCAGCCCCTAAAAAGCAAGGGGCCTCCCGGCCGGGAAGCCCCCATATTCATTCCGTCATATTTGGATGCACGCCGACGAGGCTATGCGCCTATCACTCCTTGCGCAACTTTAATCGGCTGTAAATTACTGCGCCGACTATACACGCCGCACACACCCCGCCTGTCAGGCAGAATATGGCGAAGGAGTTTGGCAGCAATTTGATCACCGGCAGCAGCAGGGCGTAGCAAACCAGGGTGGCCAGGGCGTAGCTGATGGAAAAATCCTTCAACACCGGCGTGGACAGGTTGGAGTCGCAAATCCTCAGCAAGAGAATGCCCGTCATGATAACGCCCGTGCTCTGTCCGAAAAGGGCGATGCTGCGCTCGAACTCGTAATCCTTGAACAAGCGAATTCCCAGCACCATAATGATCAAATACACCATGAGCAGCCCCAGGATGAACATGACGATCATGGGAACGGCGTACTTGAGGACGGCGCTCACCGGCAGGCTGGCAATAGCCGCCACAATGGAATAATCCACCAAAAGGGACGCGAACTTTGTTTTGATTCTTCCGTCGATAAGAAAGCCCAGGTCCAGCCTTTTAATAATGTTGTTCACTATCAGCATCAGGGCGATGGCGTAAGCCCATTCGGCGATGTTGGAAAGCAGGGGCACGTGATGCGCTTTGAGAAAAGCCACCAGCACGTAAGAAACCCCGCATACTCCCAGGATGATGGCCACATGCAGGGCCAGGGAGTCCACGGAGGAGGAATGAGTTGTTTCGCGGCACACTGCGGTTTGTTCATCCAGACGCTGCTGGTAGCCCTTGCGCATTTCCTCGGGCAGGTCTCTGGGATCGGTCAGGTTGCTGATTTTGTTTTTCCGGGCCGCGATATTGATGAAAATCATCCCGAACAGGATGCCGAAGACCAGCCCCACGGTGGCGGACGTGACGGCCACGCCCTGGGCCACTTCCCAGGCCGGTTGATTCAGCTTTTGCAGGATGTTTCCGATAAGCCCGGCCGTTCCGTGGCCGCCGAAAAAGCCGAGCGCCAGCTCCATGCCAAAGGCCGGGTAGATTTCCAGTTCCGGCATGATGCGGGAAAAAACCATTTTTGTGGCGAATCCCAAAGCGAAGAGCCCGAACGCGCAGCCCACGCTTAATAGAAACATGGGCAGCACCTGGCTTTTCTGCTTTTTGTCCAAAGGCGTCTGCATGGGGTCCAACCCAAGCCCCAAAGGCACGGACGCGATAATGGGCAGAATCAGTATGCCGGGAATCAATGCAAAGTCCTTGATGAATTCGTCCGGTATGGGCAGGACGGCGTGCGTCTTCAAAACCACGGGGCCCAGCAAAAGGCCTAAAAATCCGCCGATTACCGACGCGGGAAGAAACAGGTTCTGAAACAGTTTGATTTTAGCTCGCAGAAAAAAACCGGCCAGCAGCAATCCGCTGAGGATGCTGAATTCCTGAACCAAACGGGTGAAAAGTTCTGACGTCATTGGCGCCTCCCCTGGATGTATTTGGTTAGACAGGCCTTGGCCCTTTGCGGGGCCGCCCCTGTATTGACGGAAGGGAAGAGGAGCGTTTACCCCCTCTGATGCTGCGCTAAAGTCCTTTGCCTGGCGTATAAAGATTTAAAACCGAAAAGATTTCCTGCGGCATGGTATCCCCCCCTCGCCTTGAACCTTGTGCGTCACGGCGCCGCGCCGGAGAAGGCGAAGCCCCCCCCCGGCATGGCGACCGTTAAAAGTCTGTTAAAAGTCTTGTTTACTAAGCCCGCTGATTGAAGCGGCGGCCGAATAACACGCTGGCTATGGTGACCCGGAGCATTTGCAGGCTTCCTCCCGCCACCTGCCACGCTCTGGCGTCCCGCACCATTCTTTCCAGGGGGTAGTCCGTGCTGTAACCGTATCCCCCGAGGATTTGCAGGGCGGCGTCGGTCACTTCCTTGACCATTTCGTTGGCGTAGCACTTGCCCATGGAGGCCTCGTAAATGGAGGGCAGGCCCTGCCCAGCCCCGGACGCGGCCCGGTAGACCAGCAGCCTGGCGGCATCCAGTTTCATGGCCATGTCCGCGAAGGTGAACTGCAGGCCCTGGAACTCGCAGATAGGCCTGCCGAA
Organism: Desulfatibacillum aliphaticivorans DSM 15576; assembly: GCF_000429905.1. Lineage (NCBI taxonomy): Bacteria > Pseudomonadati > Thermodesulfobacteriota > Desulfobacteria > Desulfobacterales > Desulfatibacillaceae > Desulfatibacillum > Desulfatibacillum aliphaticivorans. The sequence continues at coordinate 13,633 of NZ_AUCT01000023.1, forward strand.
TGCCTGGCGCTCCATGGCGTAACGGCGGGCTTCCTCAAAGGCGCCGCCGGCCGTTCCCAGGCACATGGCCGCGTTGCCGCAGCGCTCGATGTCAAAGGCCAGCATGAGCTTTCCGAAGTCTCCGGCTTTTATCACTACGTTTTCCTTGGGGATTTTTACGTTGTCGAAATACAGGGCGCAGGATGGCATGCCGCGCAATCCCAAAAACACCTCCTGCTTGCCAAAGGTGAATCCCTCGGCGCCGCTTTCCACCAGCACCGCGCCAATGCCTTTATGCCCCTTGATCCCCTCGAACCGGGTATAGACCAAATAATGGCTGGCCATGCCTCCGCCGGTGATGAACACCTTGGTTCCGTTCAGGACGTAGTGACCGTCTTTCTCCTCCACGTTGGTATCCAGGCTGGTAAGGTCGGAGCCGGCCTGGGGCTCGGTCATGCATACGGAGACGCTCAGGTCTCCCGAGCATACGCCGGGGATCACGGCTTTTTTCTGCTCTTCGGTCCCGAACAGGCTGATCACCCGGGCCGGCCCCACATTGGACTCAAACACGGGAGCCGCGATCATGGGGCTGAACTTGGCAAGCTCTTCAATGGCCAGGATCGCCGTAAGGGCGTCCATGTCCGCGCCGCCGTGCTCGGCCGAAAGGGTCATGCCAAGCAAATCCATCTGGGCGTATTTTTTCATGAGTTCGTGGGGGAACTCGCCGGTTTTGTCGATTTCAACGGCCAGCTCCTTAAAATTTTCGCGTTTTCCCATGTCCCGGAGGCTTTCCAGCAACATGGCTTGTTCTTTGGATAGCGAGAAATCCATTTATATCTCCTTGCAGCAAAATTTAACGAAATAACAAACTATTAAAAATCAGATCATGGCCGCCAGCTCCCGGACGTCATCCATCTTTTCCAGGTTGAGGACAGCTTCTCCGATGCGCTCCATCTTGGCGTCATCCCTGTGGCCGGAGAATCTTTTCAGCTTGTCCAGGACGTCTCCGTATTCCATGGGATCCCTGGGATCTCCCTTGGGGATGTCCACTTGCTTCACAAGCTCCGTCCCGTCTTTCAGACGGATCATCACCCGGCTGGACGTTTTTTCGGGATAAGCGGCGTTCAACTCGTCGTCCGCCTCTACCGTCACTTTTCGGGAAAACGCCACAAGCTCTTTGTCGGCCAGGCGCTTTTCCGTAAGCTGGGAAGGCCCCAGGTCGCCGTCAAACAGGCATGCGGAAACCACGTAGGGGATGGAAAACTGGGCGGAGACAAAGGTGTCTTCCGGCGCGATTTGCTTGCCCACGGCCAGTTGGGCGATGCCGTAAGTGAAAACCTTGATGGATTCCACGGCTGCCGGATCTATTTTGCTCTCCCTACAAAGGCCGAGAGTCGCCTGGGCGGCCCCGTGGGTGTGGCGGCAGGCGGTGTAGGGCTTAAAGTAAACGTCTTCCAGGGAATACGGCTCGCCCAAGTTTTGCACGAGCCTGTTTAGGGTGGGATCGGCGGCCGTGGTGATCTTGGCGAACCCGCCGTTCAGGTGGGAGCCTTCCACAATATAAGGCGCGCCGGTGATGTTTCGTTGAGCTAGGCCCGCGGCCATAAGGCCTGCGCTGGCGGATTGGCCGCCTTGAACGATTTTGACGGTAAAGCCGCCCATGAGGGTTTCGGCCGTGGATATGGGCAGCAAATATCCTGCATTGCCGAACGCCGAAGCCATGACCGCCGGTTCGAAATCAAGCAGCCTGCCCGCGGCGGCGGCCGCGCCGAAGGTTCCACAGGTTCCGGTGGGTAAAAAGCCTCCCAGGGTGTGCCAGGGATGCATGGCCGCGGCGATTCGGTCGGCGGCTTCGTATCCGGCGGCGATGGCTTCGATCACCTTTTTTCCGTCCAGGCCTTTGCTTTCGGCCAGGGCCAAAGCCGCCGGAATGACGGACACGCCCGGGTGATTTCCGCCAAACCGCACCCCGTCCTGGGCCTCGATGGCTTCGGCGGCGGTTCCGTTAATAAAAGCGGCGTTGTGGATGTCGGTCCTGAAGCCGCAGCCGAAAGCCGAGGCGGCGCCGCTGGTTCCCAGGGATTTGATGTATTCCACGACCTGGTTTACGGCGTCCATCTCCAAAGAGCCGTAGATGTTGGCGATATAATCAAGGATGCAGAGCTTGGCTTTGAGCGCAATTTCCGCGGGCAAAGCCTCAAACCGGATGTTTGCGCAAAACGCGGCCAGTTGCTCCGTGTATTTAACTTCTTCAGGTGCATTCATAGACAACCTCCCATTTTTCAAGGCCGGAAAGGCGGTTCAATGCATTAGACGGCGACGCTATACATATCCTTTTTTCTCGTAGATGGAGATCATGCGGAAGGGGTCCAATTTCTCCCGGAGCGCCCTCAACTCCTCCTCCGTGGGGGGCAAGGTTTCGTGAACCGAATCCGAAACCTTCAAATCCCACGGGGTGTTGTCCCTGATCTCCTCAATGGTGCTGCCGGGATGGTACGAGGCCAGGTAGGCCTCCTTGGTATCCTTGTCAAAACGCAGCACCGCCTTGTTGGTGATAAGCACATGAGGGCCGGTGTTTTCCGGCATGCCCCATTTTTCCCGGGCGCCCGGGCCGTCGATGTAGCCGGGCGTGGTGATGAAATCCACCTTATGGGCCAGCCTGCGTTTGTCGTGCAGGGCGATGATGAGGGTCTTCCTGGCCAGGCAGCCGATAGGATTGGCGCCCCCGCTGCCGGGAAGGCGGGTTTTCGGCGCCTCGTAAGGGCCGATGACCGTGGTGTTGATGTTCCCGAACCGGTCCACCTGGCTGCCTGATAAAAACCCCACGTCCACATGGCCTGCCTGAAGCAGCATGCCCATGATGTCCACCAGGCCGCCGATCATGGCGGCTCCGGGGTTCAGGCAGGGATCGCCCACGGAAAGCGCCGGCCTTTTGGGCTGGGCGTCGATCACGCCGGACTCCTGCATCAAAACCGCATTGGGCGCATGGGTGTATTTGGCGATGTTGGCCGACATGGTGGGGAACCCCGTGCCCACGATCACCACATTGTTATCCTCAATCTCCCGGGCGCCGCAGCACGCCATAAGCTCGGGCTTGATATAATCTCCGGAAAAATCGCTCATTTTCATTCTCCTTTTGCAGCAGATGAGATTCCCTTAATAGGCGTAGCTTACGGGAAAGCTGTAATCGAACTCGGCGCCCAGTTTTTTGTAGGCTTCGTATCCGAACTTTTGGATGTAGTGCTGGATATACGCGGTGCGATCCTCCATCCCATACACCCACTCATCCAAAAAAGCCTTGAACCCCTCCTCCGTGTTGGAGGCCTGCTGGTAAAGATATCCGAACGAGAAATCCGCGTCGTAAAAGCCCGGCGTGTAACCGGGATGAGAGCCGTAGGGTTCTTCCACCACCGCAACCACTCTGCCGCCCGGCACGATGGTCCGGGAAGGGTCTTTGCCCACGGTCTCGCGGCTTACGATTCTCTCGCATGACACGATGACCTTTTTGGATGCGTTGGCCCCGTACATGCAATCCCCACCGATTCCCCACATCTGGGCGTTGCCGAACTCGTCCGCCTGCTGCACATGGATGATGCCCACGTCAGGATTCAAAGCCGGAACCAGGATGGTGGGCCTGCCGTCAAAGGGGGATTCGATCAGCTTGTACTTGTCCTCCCCCATGAACGACTTGACCTTAAGAAGGTCGCTGCCCGCCATGTCCCGGATGGGAACGAAAGGCATGCCCATGGCGCCGGCCATGAGCATCATGGGCAGGGCCAGGTTGGTGTACTCCTCCAACTCAATCTTACGGGGAATCCCCTTTTCCAAAGAGCGGCGGAAGCATCGGCCGAGACCGTACACTCCCAGAGAAAGAAAGGTTGCAATAAAACGTTTGACGCATCCCGCTCCGATCATCATGTCAAAATCATCCGCCGCATTGCTGCGGGTGATGGTCAGATCCGTAATCCTCTGACGGATGATTTCATGAATGGCGGAAAATGGAGTGCGGCAAACATAGCCGCCAATGAACAGAAAATCTCCGCTGCGCACATTGGCTGCTATGGCCTCCTTCATGGACATGACTTTGCTCATAAGTCGCCTCCTCCCAAACCGACTGCAAAATTCCAAACATCCATTCCCAAAGGAATTGGGTGATTATTCAATTCCGGCGGACGGCCCGCCGATTTCTTATTGATCCTGAACCTCGGCCGCGACCTTTTGGCGGGTTTCCTTCAGCCAGGCCAGCATCATTTTGTTCATTTCAATGCCCAGTTCGGCCAATTGATTGACAAAAACGTCCTTGGTCCGCCATTTTTCCTTTTTGGAAAGCCGGCCGGCCAGGTCCCATTCGTAGGCTGTAATTTGCTCGTCTATAAGCTCCAGAGCGCGTTCCTTGTCCCCGAATCCGAAAAAAACGAACCGCATCAAAAAGGGATCGCGCAACAGCATGCTTCTTTCCGGCGAACCGGCCAGCCATTCCTGAAACGCATCCCGCCCCGCCTCGGTCAGGGAGTACAGTTTTTTCGGCGGCCCTTTTTTGCCGTTCTGGACCTCTTCCCGCATGGATATGAGGCCTTCCTGCTCCAGTTTTTTCAGGTTGGGATAAATCTGCCCGTAGTTTACGGACCACATATACCCGAAATTCTTCTCAATATGCTCTTTGATACGGTATCCGTGCATGTCTTCGTAATGAAGCAGGCCGAGGATGGAGTATTTAACCGACATGATTTTCTCCGTAGGGGGATTGGCTTTGAAAGCAATATATACTTTCAATATATTAAAAGTATATATTAGCCCCAACCCGTCCGTCAAGACGCTTTTTCAAAATAAATCGCCGTAGGATCTTAAAAATGCACTCTCATCCGAAATTTTTCGGGACGTCGGAACGGCTTGTTAAAAAAAGATGAGGCTTCAAGCCTTGGGAATGCATCAATATGTTGCGCGGGAAAAGGCTTTGTGTTATGCCATTTTTCGCTGGGCGACTATTGATTTTTCGGTGCACAAGGGCTATGGACCCGCCTGACCGCTTTTTGGGAAGACCTGCGGTTGGACGAATCATTGGCCGCAGCCGAAAGGCCGATAATCAACCGGCGGTCGGATTATACAATTCAGGAATTGCCCGGGTGGCGGAATAGGTAGACGCAAGGGACTTAAAATCCCTCGGTGCTGCGCACTGTACGAGTTCGATTCTCGTCCCGGGCACCAAAAATCCTTTATAATCCCGAACGGTTGCGATTTTTACCATCGCCGCAGCCAACCTGCGTGTTTTGCTCCAACCCCGAAATTGCGCCTAAATTGTGCCCGCAGCATTTTGCCAGGTATTTCTCACGTAGTTCTGTAGCCATCAAAAGATCCCGTTCATCCACTATATTGTAGCGGTCAAAAACCGCCCGGGTCTTATGTCCTGACACCCGCATAGCCACATTTTCAGGGACTCCGGCCCTGACCATGTTTCGCACCGCAGTCCGTCTTAAATCGTGAAACAGTTTGTACGAGACCCCGGCTTCTTTCAGGGCGTTTTTCCAGGCAAATCTGATTTCCACTATTTTTCCGGTATGCCTTCGGTTTGGAAAAACATAAGGTAAAATGTTTATGTGTTTGGAGCGCTGCTTCCATTGGGTCTTAAAGATCTCAATCAGTTCCGGATCCAAAAACACCATGCGCCCGGCCTTGTTCTTGGTAGTCCCGACTTCAAGCCGTGCGGTCCAGCGGTCTCGATCAACCTGCGCCCAGGTCAGACCGGCTATTTCCTGAAAGCGCCACCCATATTTGTATCCGAAGGTGACAAAGCCTTGAAGGTAGTCGGGAAGCGCATCTCGGACGCCCAAAAACTCATCATGCTCGAAAAAACCCGTTCGGACATTATCCTCTTGCAGCATTTTGATTTTTGGAACTCTATCCACTAACGGCGGCGTCTGTTCTGCGCCCAAGTTCAGCATTCTCTTTAATGCTGATAGCTCCCGATTGATGGTGGCGTTGGCCGCTCCTTCCTCCATCCGCTTTTCAATGTACTGATTGATGCGAGGGGTGGTTATGGCTGGCACAGAATCCCTGCCAAAACTGCGCTTCAGTTTTCGTACGCACAGGTCGGCTCTGGCCAAAGAGCGCTTTTTGTTGATTCGGTAGTCACGCAAAAAGTCTTCTGCCAAATCCTTGAAAAGCACCTTCTCAAAATGAACCCCGGGCGTCCTTCCATAGGCTATATCGGCCTCCCTTTTGGCAAGCAGTTCTTTGGCAATCATTTTCTTGCCGCTGCCCGAACTTTCCCGGACCATCTCTCCATTGTGGTAATACTTGATCCACCATGTTTTCCCCCTAAGGTATAAGGTTCCCATATATTCCTCCATCAAGAGCCTGGCGGGCGCAAGATGGATGCCGTAAGCATCTCACATCCCGAGCCTGCAATCAAGGCTCCCGTTCAGTTGGCAACGTGCTTGTTCTGCTCGATAAACGCCTCAATGTCTCGTCTATCCAGCAACTGTTTGTTGCCCGCTGTGAGAACCGGCAGTTCTTTCCGCCATACACGGGTTCTCCAAAACCATAGGGTTGCTCCGTACTCTTTCACCACTTCCTTCAATGTCATCAAACGCGGTTCTTTGCTTTCAGTCGCCATTCATAATGCCTTCTCAAATTTGCGGCCGATCGAATCTCGGCATGGTGGAGTGCTGATTGTCTGCGCACCCGTGCAGTTGAATGGATTTGATTTGGAACTCCCCTACGCAAGGCTGCTGCCCCCCGGGCCCCCGGGTCATCCGCCATAACGCCTGCGGCTGACAAAGCCTAAAAACTTTGAAAAATCCCATGCACACCAGGTTGATAGGGGGGGAGGGAGTCCCAGTCCTGGGGTTTTTGTCCTGGTGCATGATTTTGTCCAAGGGCAGGCATGGGCCCGCCCATAGTCGATATATGTGACGCCTATATCTCATTGGCATAGATGCTCCTCACTTCCTCCGGCTGGATGCAGAGGTAATCCAGGGTTTGCTTCTGGGAACTGTGGTTGAAAGCCACCATCAATTCCGGAAGCCCGACTCCAAACCGAACCCGTTGCTGATATCCAAAAGTCTTGCGCAGGGTGTGGCTTCCATAATTGCCCTTCAGGTTGATGGCCCTGCACCAGCCCTTCACCAGCCGATTTACGGACGGCACCGTCAATGGGCCTCGTTGCCCGGTAAAGAGAAGGTCACCATCTTCCATGGGCCTGGATTCCAGCAACTGGGTGATGGCCGTGATGCAGGCCTTGTTCAAGGAAATCCTCCTGGGCTTGCCGGTCTTCTTCTCGTTGATTTCGATCTCGTCCAAAGGTTTCAGCCCACGTACCTGGCCTGCACGGATTCGGAGAAGGTCGCTGGCCCGTAAGTTGGTATTGATCCCCAGGGTGAACAGGGCCAGGTCCCGGGGCTTGTTCGCCAGCAGGGTCTTGATGGCTTTGATGTCCTTTTCCTTGCGAATGGGCTCCACCTTGATTTTTGATCCCTTGACCGGATGATTCGGGTTTCTTGGGCTCATGATTTTGACCCTCATTTGTTGTTAAGTTTTATATTTAAAATATATAAAACTTAACAAGTAATCAAGGCCTATTTCTATAGCTTCTCTGGGTTTTTGGGGATAACCACTCAATATTGTTTCTTATTGTCATCATTTTTAGTGCCTGAATTCTTGTTAACTTTTATGATAAAGTTAACAAGTTTGATTTTCATTTTTCGTCTTTTTCCAGGGTCGTTTCATGAGCCAGGCCCATGGATCTGTAATATTTTACCCGCTGCCTCAAAGAGTTCATAAGCACCTTGAGCGGATCCCGATAGTCGTGGATCACCAGCTGATCGTTCTTGGGCGCCGCCTTCATCAGGGCGCCCATGGCCTGGAACAGGTGGTCGCCGTATTTGATGGGAGACGCCACAAACAAATGATTGGTCCGGTTGGTTTCCAATTTGTGGATGCTCTTTTGGATTGTGATGATGACCTGCAGGTTCCCTTGGCCATATTTTCGCTGGACTGATTCAATCTGCGATCTGGGAGTTCTTCCCTTGACAATGGCCGCCTTGGCGAACCTGGCTTCCAGCAAATCCTTCAAAGTTTGGGCGTGTTCAATCCGGTCGCAGACCACCAGGGTTCGTGCCTGAGGGTTTGCAATGCACTCCAGGATGTCCGTAACGACCAAATCGTTTCTGGTTTGATCCTGGATTAGAGCGGTGGTGAGTTCTCCATAGTTATCCAGAAAATCAAACTGGAAATCCGTAGGCCTCACCACAAGGATGAGGTTTCCCGTCCCCTCTCCCCCGGTTTTGGAAGGACACTTAAGCTCGCAAAGCAAAGGGCCCAGGCAGGCCTTCATAGGGCCGTCCAGACCGTCCAGGCGCTTGTCAGAACGTCCCAAACCCAACAGGTAAGCCGACTCCATGGGTATGACGGCATCCGTGAAGATCTTCAAATTGGCCCGTTCGCATTGATCCACAATCACCATGCCGGCCTGGCTCTTGAGATTGTCCACATGCCTGTACAAAGTCCGGTCTATGGCGATGGCGATTCCCTCGCCAAAATCCTGGCGTCCGTCTCCCAGCATCCCAACCTGGCTGCCGTGGATATTCAAAAACCGGCATGCCGCTTCCTTCCACTGGTACATCCTGGCTTTGGTCTTGACGATCACCAGGGCGTCCACGTTTCGGGCGGCCGCCAGCTTTAGCGCCAAAACCTTTTTGCCCGATCCCCTGGGCCCGGCCACTATGCCGAACCGCCTATTACGTATGGCTTCCAAGGCCTCAATTTGGTCCGGGTTGAGACTTCCTTTGAATTTCAAACAAAAGGATTGGGGACGCACAGTCCGATTCTGGATCTCGAACTGCACCCTGTTTGCGTGAAAGATCCTAATCAGTTCGTGCATGAAGCCCCTGGCCAAGATCAGCTTGCCATCCTGGTTCCAGGCGTATTGGAGATACCGGGTGGTTCCTGGCTTGATGCGCCCAAACCGAGCCTCGTGAAAGTACCGTGGATTGTCAAAGGTCAGGCGCTTCATGATTTCCTCGTGAACCTTGATAGGCAAGGCCCTGGCTTCCATTTCAATCACATTGCCCAAGGCCACAGTCACGGGTCCTGACGGAGCCTGCTCCTCCGGAAGAGACTCCAATGCCGCCTTTGCCTGGGCCTCCATGGCTTGCGCCGCTTCCTCGGCTTTCTTCCTGGCCTCAATTTCCTGAATCAAATTTTCTAAGAATGACATATATGCCCCCAGCTCCTAACATGTACGACAGCTCTAACAGACATAGCCGCAAGGAAGTAATTGGATAACATTTTGAAATCAAAGAAATTATTTCTTATATCTAACAATCTAACGCCATTTTCCAAAAACAATACCAATGGCAACCCTCTATTCAATGGCTTTATAATGGACATAGGATTCATGCTTCTTTTTTTCGTATAGGTTGTTTTTATATTTTGGCGTCATATGTGTTGGATTGAATTCCCTTTCTATATATAATATATTAATATTATTAATAAAAATATATATAAAAGAAGGGTTTTTAATCTAACGTTCACTCTAACAAGCCCCTGATCAACGATGTTAGCTTGTTAGATGGACGCCTCCTCATCCGAGCTCAAAGGGTTGGGATCCAGGCCAAAAAGCCCCCAGGGAATTACGTATCCCCTTTGCTGGCGCCTGGCTATGACGCGAAATCGCGCTTTTACGCCTTCCACTCTCTTTAGAATGGGACCGATGCTCAGCTTGTGCCATTTGGTGTCCTTCAGGAGTTTGTTGGCCACAACCGTGTGATGAAGAAAAACGCCGTCCTCGCAGCGTTTGACGCCGCATGCTTCCAAGACATCCTTATTCATAGAATACAAAGGTTCCGCCAAGGCCTGGCTAACGGTTCTTTCTGTTCGAATGATGCGTGTATAGCCGTTTGGGTCGGATTGCTCTTGAGCGACTTGAACGACGGACGTCAAAATATCCTCCACCAGACTTTCCTCATCCTCCAAAGGCGTCTCATCTTCGTTTTGCTTCCATTCTTCCAAATAGTTTTTTACCATGTATTGCAAACACTGCTTTGGATTGGAATCGCTCACGGCCAGCATGGAGTAGGGGACGGCCACGCTTTCAGCAAAACGGTTGTCAACGCCTTCAAAACGTCCAATCTCAGCCACGGCCTTTTTGGCTTTTTGAATAGCCCATAACGCGTAGGCAACCATGTCCGTTCTTACTTCTTCCAATTCGCGCCAATCCGGAATCTTCGGTTTTCTGGCCGGGTCCTTTTTTGTGCAAATGGAGAGAAAGCGGGAATTGTCCGCAGCTCTGGGCAGGCTTTTTTCGATGCTCGCCAGAAGCACCATGTGCCTGGACTGAAAAGAAACCGCCTGCTGATGCGTTGTGCCTTTGTAGGTTGTCCCTCCCCGGCCTGCGCTTCTGAAGATCTCGATCAGCCTCTCTCTGGATTGGGACTGTTCAAATTCATCGATCATGCAAAGCCGGGAGTCATTGCCCACGCTTTGCCTGAATCCCGCTTCCGTAAGAGACTGGCCCTCATGGCGCAACGAGAGCCTGCCGCCAAGGGCCTCAAAGAATTGTATAAGGCTGGTTTTTCCGCTTCCCTGGGGGCCGGTCACCCACAAATGAGGCCGCCATTTCCATGAGGTCTGGACAACCTGAGCAAGAGACCATCCAGCAGCTAAGATATGGTCCTGATTTTTTTCAAAACCCCATTGACTAAACAGATTTGCCAGGCGGGTCAGGATCTGGTTGCCTTTATCGGTATCCATAGACGCGGTTTTATTCTTTACTTTTTCAAAATCAATCCACTCCCAGCCTTTTTGGATTTCTATGACCTTGCCGTCCGATAGGGGGATGTCCTGATACTGAAATCTTCCGCCTTCCCATGTGTAAATGTTCGAGCCATTTACAACCAAAAGGATATCGCCGCCGATGTAATGCACCCCCTGGCCGATCATTTTAAGGTCTCCTAACTGAGTTTTGTTTGCCCGAAGAATGATCTGCCTCTTCAAATGATCAAAGTAAATCTTGCCCTCCGCTTGTTTGCGGGACACTGCGCCCGCCACTTCTTCCCCCCCGATCTGAATCATTTGGTCGTACCGCAGGTCCCGGAGGCCCACCGTGTACACCTTGCCGCTAACCCGGCTCCACATAACGATGCGCGATAGCTTGTCCTCTCCCAAGACTTCGAAAGACTTGAAAGCAGCTAATAGATCCATAGGTGAGTCTTGTTTGCTTGAGGCTGGTTGCAAAATTTTTGCGGAATCAATCAGGCATTGAAAGGCGTCCTCAGGATTTTCAGAAGAGCGAAGATACTCGTCAATATCCTTGTGAGGAGAAGGGATTTCCAGCTTGAAGGCCTGGCCGTTCGCAGCATGGATGGCGGCTGCAAACCTGCGGGTGTATTTATCCCCGGCCTGGTCATTGTCAAACGCCAGGTAAAAGGTCCAGCCTTGGCAGTTTTCTTTGATGTGTTTCGAAGGGGCGGTGGTGTTGGCGTTGCCGTTAGTTGCAATCACCCGGGGCCATTTGCCTTTGTCCACCACAGACAAATAATCGTTCTCGCCTTCCACGATCACCACTGGCCCTTTGCTTGTCAGGCAGTCCTGTCCAAGACATACATACCCGGGATCTTTGAATTCCTTGTTGAGTTGGTATTTGAGCTTGCCGGCGGGATCCTTGAAGGTGAAAAAGCGAACCTCCCCGTTTCCAAAATGGGGAAACACATAGGCGCCCTGCGGGATGACCAGGCGAACGCCATTGTCTTTGGGCTTAACAAGACCGACGCCCTTCAAATCCTCCACGGTATATCCCAAGGATTTGGCATGCTTGATTAGGTTTCCGGAGGCGTATCCAACTTGACATACATTGAGGATTTCTGAGGAGTGCTTCCTTTTGGACGTCAGATATTCTAGTCCCTTGGGATTGGAAAAAAGCTGGGCATGATAAAACTCGGCGGCCATGCGACGGATTTCAAAGGCCCTGGCTTGCTCTAATTTGGGAATCATGGAGTCGTTCTTGTTTTCTGCTTTGGACGGTCTGAATGGCGGTTTAGATGTGTTGGCGTCAATGTTGTACTTTCCAGCCAGGCGTTTAGCGGCGTCTCCCGGGCTTTCATGGCCATGAATGATCTGCTCTGCATTGATGACATCGCCGGTTATTGTGCAGGAAAAACAATGAAAGGTGTGGTCCGAGTAAAGGGTCAGGCAATCGTTGTGACCGCAGGCAAAACATGGGTTGACCCGTTTGGTTCCATCCCCGACCGGCTTGATCTGGCATTGGACTTCCGCCGCAAGGTAGCTTTCCAACGGGATTGCTTGTTTCAGGCGATCAAACAACGAATTATCCATACTTTTTTCCCTTTAAGCTGCACTGAAATATTTGATGCCAAAATCCGCGAAAACGATCTTTTTCCGCCAAAATCCTCTACACGAGGCATGTCTCTCGGGCTTTTCGCCCCAATGACCGCCTTTCCCGCCCCAGAACGCGTGGTCCGGCGGCTTTGGGGGCGGTTTATTTGTTTTGTTAGGTGTCTCAGAAAGATCGATTCTAAAGGGATCTTTCTTTACAAAATTATTCAGGGGGATGGGGATGTAACCCACATAGACGATTATGTCATTCATAGAAATTAAAACTCCATGGCCTAAATATCATTTATCAGTGACATTTGATAACTTGATTGAAAAAAATTAACTGGATTGGATAGAGCGTTTTTCTGGGGTCTCATTGGCCCAATTATCGAGATTAACGCCCGCCATTTCCATAGCTTGTTTTTTTATACGGCCTATAAACAGAATTGAAAAACCGATAACAGCTTCGGTTTCTGAAAACGGTTGAACAAGATTTTCTAACCCTGCAAAGTCCTTACCCTTTTCTTTAGTCATGACAATCAATTGATTGCCGCCTCCCATTGACGATGCGTTGATGCTCATGACATATAACATCTCTTTGGAATTTCCATAAGAGGGATCTGTGTAAAAATCTTTGAATCCACTTGGCGTTTCTCCCAAGTCGTCTTGACGAAGAAGAAGAAACATGGACTGCAATTGGGTTAATTTAATATTGTAGTCCTTCGCCAAAATTTTAACCATAGCAAACTCCAATAGATTGCGCTCGGAATAGAGCCTGGCGATACCTTTCCCTGAGGCAGCCCTCACATCTGGAAAAACTATTCCCTGGTCTGTCCAGAGTTGAATAGTTCTAATGGGCAGATTAAGTTTTTCGGCGATTTCCCGTTTTGTAAGTTCAAGCATTGACCGCTCCTTTCTGTTACCAATGATAACTGATAATACAGAATGCTATAACACATTGTCAACTATTTTTTCATGGTTCCAAAAGCAGTTCTTTTTATACCCTATAAAGATTCTGAAATCTTGGTCGCAATCCCTTCGTAAGTCAGGTCAATTCCTACCTTGATAGCAACGTTTCGTTGCAAAATCAACAAAATCAAGTCGCAATCCCTTCGTAAGTCAGGTCAATTCCTACACCATGAGTGAAAGAGTAGTAAGAGTCTATCAAGAGTCGCAATCCCTTCGTAAGTCAGGTCAATTCCTACGATAGATATGGGTACTATGTTGCATCCCACAGGGGTCGCAATCCCTTCGTAAGTCAGGTCAATTCCTACTCATGCAAGACGCAATGTACCAATACTTTGGACTGTAAGTCGCAATCCCTTCGTAAGTCAGGTCAATTCCTACGTGCGGCAAGCCCGTTAGGGCTAAGGGATTATGCAGGCAGTCGCAATCCCTTCGTAAGTCAGGTCAATTCCTACGAAATCTGTAGTGGCTTCAGACCTATCAAAAGCACCTTCAAGTCGCAATCCCTTCGTAAGTCAGGTCAATTCCTACCCCATTATCTGGGAATGGACATGCAACACTCTTTTGGAGTCGCAATCCCTTCGTAAGTCAGGTCAATTCCTACAAATGAATATCGACGACTTAACCATCAAGCAGGCCCGCGAGTCGCAATCCCTTCGTAAGTCAGGTCAATTCCTACTCAAGAAGCAATCGCGCTGAATGACGTTCCCGAAAAATTGTCGCAATCCCTTCGTAAGTCAGGTCAATTCCTACTGCACCCTTAGAATAGGCTTAAAAACCAGCCTATTGCAACCCCATTTCCGCAGACCTCCGGGAAAAAACTCATGTATTCCATAAAACGCCTCCTTTTCTGTTGTGGGTATAGAGCTTAACTATTTGAAAACATGTATGATTTCCCATTTCCGCAGACATCCTGATGGTCGATTTCGGTAAATGTCGTTATTTCAGTAGGTTATAAAAATCGCCTCTTTTCGCCCGGAGGTCTGCGGAAAAGTCACAGAATCAGGAATTCATGGTCCGGGTCCAGAAAGTGGCCCTGCCCGATGACTTCCAGGGTTCCGGCGCATTTTTCGCACAGGGGAAAATACTTGATGCCGTCCGTCTTTGGGTCGATAATGCTTTCCAGGCGCTTTTTCATGAGGAAGAAGATTCTTGCGTCCGCCTCCACTTCGAAGATGGATTTTTGGACCCTGGTTCCGTAGTCCTCCATGGTTTTAGCCACCTTGGCCAGCCTTTTGGGATCGGTAATGTCGTAGGCGACGATCATGTTCATATCAAACCACCGTATAGTCCAGTTGGGTGATTTTCAGGCCCTGGCCCGAGATTTCCACCTTTTGCATGCATCGGGAGCATATCTTGTAGATGCGCACCGAATCGTTGATCAGGTCCAGTTTTTGGGAGCAGTACCGCCGGATGCGGGCCAGACCGTCGGCGTCCAGGTCGCATTCAAAAACGGAGTACTGGGTGTTTTCTCCGAACTCCTTGAGGAACTTGTTGAGGCGCTGCAGCCTTTTGGGTTCGGTAATGTCGTATGTGATGAGTGTGATCATTTTAAAAGTATGGGCTGATACACCCGAGCCTCTCCCTCGATGACCTTGCGATACAGGCTGGCCTGAAAGGCGACGGCCTGGGCGTAGCTCAATTCCTTTTCCGCCGCGGGATGGTAAAACCGGGCGGACAATTTTTTCTCAAAGGCTTCAATCACCTTGTTAAAGGCGTCGGGCTTGAGTGTGACGGGTTCTTTGGCAGGTGCGGGCGCCGGCTTTGCAATCTCCTCCATCCTTTGTTCCGGTAAATCAAAGTGTTCCCGTTCATGCTCGGGGCTGGCCATTTGTCCCAACGGATCCTGGTTGACGTCAGGAAGGGGGGTGGCGTGTTCAGGCTCCGGCGTGCGCGGGCTCTCCATAAAATCGTCCTTGGAGAGGATTTTCAGGTTGAACAGGGACAGGGTGAGGGTGTCGGCGATGGTAGTGCGAAATTCCTCCATAAGATCCAGGACCAGGGAGTGGCGGCCGTAATCCAAAGCGTGGAGAAACCCCGGATAAGGATCCAAGCCTGCTGCTCTGACTGCGGCGTAAACCCGATTCATGACAAAAGTGTACAAGAGGGAGAGCACCGCGTTGACCGGGTCCGTGGGCGGTCTGCGCACCCGATTTGTAAAGCCCATCTCCGCCACAAATCCGAGAGGCAGCCCCTGAAAATATAAAGCGGAGGCCTTGCCTTCGTATCCCCGCACGGAATCAATGGAGGGCGAGGATTGCAGGCCGGAGCCAAGATCCATAATCTGACGCGCCAATGACCCCGCCCTGTCCGCCTTTTTGGTGCGTTTGATGCGTAAGAGCAGGGTGGCCATATTGGCCATTTTTCCCGAAACGATGCTTTTGGCCATGTTCAGGCCGAACTCCGGGTCGTCCAGGAGCAGGAACTGCTGCTTGCGCAGGAAGACGTTTTTGGGCTCCGGACTTTCCACCCGTCCGAGATACCGGCCGTTTTTTGTGAGAAACACGGTGTCGATGTTGTTTCTCATGAGTTGGATCAAAGCGCTGTGGGTCATCTGGATATTTCCGAAAAGCTGGAGCTGTTCCAGCTTGTAGGTGAACAGGGTCCGATGGGTATCGTTGCCCTTTTTAACCAGAATATGCCGGCCTTCCTTTACCAGCTTGGATCCCTGGGTGGTGACGTATGCAATCATAAAAATTCTCCTGTTGATGAAAGCGGCGGGGCGGGGGCGGCTTGCAAGCCGCCCCCGCCGGACAAGGGTTGTTCCCTTCAGGCGGCGCCGTAATAACGGACAGCCGTCTTTCCCATCAATTTTGTGGCGCCCAGTCAGTACCAAACCCGATGGGCGCGCCAATCAGCGGAACCAGCTTGGTGAAGCTGGTGAAAGACTTCTCGCCCGCCTTGGTGATGATTTTCCGGCTCAGGATTTTGTTGATCTTTTTCATGACCGCCCGGGTGACGTATTTGTCCACAATTTTTTGGGTCAGTTCCTCGGCCGCAGCCATGCCCGCCCTTTTCAGAGCCTGGGAGGCGGCGTTGCCGGCCATGATCAACAGGATGTCCTCGGCAAATTCCTCCGAGGATTTTTGCACACCATAATCGACGGCAACCGTCAGGGCCATGCGCACCTGGATTTTCCATGTGCATAGAAGATCCGTCGGGACCGTATCCGGCAGGGTGATCGCCCCGCCCAGACCGGTTGCAGCGCCTACCATCCCGCTTTTCAGGGAAGCCCTGGAAACAATCTTTCCGGCAAGTCCATGGGCGTTCAAGCCGGGATTTTTCACCCGGAGCATCTCAATGTGCTCTTGCACGGGTTCGATATTGGCATCCACAATCCTCGTCAAAATAACGGGCAGCATGGTCGTGAGTTTTTCAAGACTGTTTTCCATAGGCCGCCTCCTTATGCGTCCGGTTTCGGACAAAAAGGGTTTGTATTCATAAAACATGTTTGGGGCGCCTCCTTTCCGACCGCCGGCCCTCAGCCTCCTGATTTGTTTTTTGAGGGAGGCCTGCACGGACAGGGTGGCAGCTCATGCTCGCCTTGTTCTTCTCGGCGAAACCGGAACGCACTATACCCCGGGAAATAATGCATTACACGCTTTGCAACGTTTCCATTTTTAATAACCAGGCTTAAATTAAATGCTTTATAAATAGCGGGTTATGTGCGGCCCCAGGGGAGAAGGGCTGCATGGGGCGGAAACGTTTCCGGGGCGGATTGGAAACGGTGAAAAAAAAGGCTCTTTTTTAACGCCAAAAAGAGCCTTGATTCATCCCTTCGTAAGTCAGGTCAATTCCTACAACCGCAGCTCAGCTTGATGGATAAGCTGAAGATGGACGTCGCAATCCCTTCATAAGTCAGGTCAATTCCTACCGTGGATGACGAAGAAAATGTTGCAACCATAGGGCTTGTCGCAATCCCTTCGTAAGTCAGGTCAATTCCTACGGACAGGGATGAATAATGTGTCCCCTGTGTGGTCCCGTCGCAATCCCTTCGTAAGTCAGGTCAATTCCTACCCTGTATGCAACTGGGACTTTCCTCGCGTTTAACGGCGGTCGCAATCCCTTCGTAAGTCAGGTCAATTCCTACACGAAAGGCGCAAGCGTGAACATAAAACATACCGGGCAGTCGCAATCCCTTCGTAAGTCAGGTCAATTCCTACATAGTGTCTATATCGGCGGCTTTTGCAGCCATTGCGGCGTCGCAATCCCTTCGTAAGTCAGGTCAATTCCTACTGTAGGGATCTCCCCGGAGACTTACGACATGTATCGGGTCGCAATCCCTTCGTAAGTCAGGTCAATTCCTACATCGACTGGGCAGCCGAGGGCTACGGCCCGAAATAGTCGCAATCCCTTCGTAAGTCAGGTCAATTCCTACGAATTAGAGATGGATAATCTAATTAATGACTATCAAAGTCGCAATCCCTTCGTAAGTCAGGTCAATTCCTACTTGACGAAACAGTGCTCCATCAAAGCGACCGGGGACAGCGAGTCGCAATCCCTTCGTAAGTCAGGTCAATTCCTACCTTACATGCCCAAGTTGAATATGAGAAAAGCCCTAACGTCGCAATCCCTTCGTAAGTCAGGTCAATTCCTACGTGAATTGATCAAAGCTTTAATGGAAAATAAATTGCCTGTCGCAATCCCTTCGTAAGTCAGGTCAATTCCTACTGGCCGCAAGAATTTTGATAATTGGGAGCCTGGTCAAGTGTCGCAATCCCTTCGTAAGTCAGGTCAATTCCTACACGAAAGGGAGTAGGAGACATGGACAAGATATTCAGGTCGCAATCCCTTCGTAAGTCAGGTCAATTCCTACTTTGGGTTTATATGGCGCAATGCAAGCCCGGCGTGAGGTGTCGCAATCCCTTCGTAAGTCAGGTCAATTCCTACCCGTGAACGCGGTTATGGGAAACTCTGGGAAGCTGTGGAGGTCGCAATCCCTTCGTAAGTCAGGTCAATTCCTACACGAAGAGCGGATCAAGGATTTGGAAAACGGCATAGAGTCGCAATCCCTTCGTAAGTCAGGTCAATTCCTACATGGATACGGGTATATCGAATTTTGCGGCGGGAGTGAGTCGCAATCCCTTCGTAAGTCAGGTCAATTCCTACCGCACCCTTAGAATAGGCTTAAAAACCAGCCTATTGCAACCCCATTTCCGCAGACCTCCGGGAAAAAACTCATGTATTCCATAAAACGCCTCCTTTTTTGTTGTGGGTATAGAGCTTAACTATTTGAAAACATGTATGATTTCGCATTTCCGCAGACCTCCTGAATGGCGATTTCGGTAAATATAGTTATTTCAGCATGTTATAAAAATCGCCGCTTTTTCCCCGGAGGTCTGCGGAAGCCGCCCATCCCGCCGGCAAGTTGCCGCTGTATATCAGTTTTTCCAAATCATTCCCCGAACACATGAATCCATGTAAGGCATCATGACAGGCCCAGGGCCGACTCCACGTCTTCCAGGATGTTTTTCAATTTGCTTTCCACGGATCTTGGCGGCATGGCCGATTGGGTGAAACCCGCGTGGTTGATGTCATTGCGCAGGCCCGCCAATTCCAGAATTTTATCTGCAAGGCCTTCTGAACCGTCAAAAAACGCCAGGCACTTTTTTGTTTTTTCCGCATTGGATCTGGCTTCCGGCTTCCAAAGGTCCTCCAGGAGGTTATCCTTGAAAATTTTGGCGGCCTGGTTGGCGATAATCCGGTCCTTCCGTTCCTCAGGGTTCAGCCCGGCTTCCGCCGCAACATGGGAGACCAGGGTTTCCGACAAAATGGTGAATCCCTGTTGATAGAGGCTATGGTCCAGGCACCAGCGGGCGGCGGCCACGCCGTCCCGCGTGGCGTCCCCCGCGAATGGGGCCATGCGGGTTTCCACCTTTTCCAAAAGGGGAATCATTTCCGCCTGAACATCCACTTTTTTGCAGTCGTTCAGTCGTTCCTGCAGCCTGGATGCGGCGCCTGAAATGCCCTTTCCCCGGCACGTGGCCAGGGTGAGGGTGAAATCCTCCAAGCGATCCGCCATAATTCTTACGGCGGACGCCACGGCGTCCTTGCCCTGGGTGGCCTTAAGCATGGGCATGACGCCCTTGCGGGCCAAATCGCTGACGGGTTTGGCGTCGCCGGCGCCGATAAAGCGGTCGAAGGCCAGAGACCAGTCCAGCAAAGTTACAAAGGGAGTGAGATCGAAAATGGGGACCAGCCGCTCTTCCACGGGAATGCTTTTGACCTCCCACGGCGTTCCCAACGCCTCAAAAGCGCCGTAGTAAATCCCTTCAATGGATGCCTCCTTCACCACCTTGGCATAGTGCAGCACCACGGTTCCTAATAAAGGGATGGAACGGAAGGCGTGGGTGATGTCCAGGTACAGGCTGCTTTGATCCTGGATTGCGTCCAGAACCGTGGAAAAAATTTGCCAGATTTCGTCCTCGCTCCCGCCTTCGGGGATGATGATGCTTTCCACCTTGCAGGGCAGGCCGCGCCGGGACAATGCCTGCTCCAGCCCAAGCCTTTCCAAGGGCTTGCCTTCCCGGTCTCTTTGTCCGTTGTCCCGCCAGTTTTTTTCCAAGGCGTCCCGGGTTGTAAAGACGGTGATCCGGTCCTCCCCGCTCCAGCGGCGGCACAGGATCTCCGCCATGGCTTCCTGGACGAACCGCACTTCCGGCGTCATTTCCTCGCCGGTCCGGTAATAGGTGCAGGGCAGGTAATCGTTGGTTCCCAAAAAAGATATAAAATGACGGGCCATGGTTATTCTCCATATTTTCTGAACAAGGTGTGTTTGAATTGATGGCTCATGCGCACGGAGCCGTCGGGAAGCGTTTCTTCCCGGGCCTTGCGTTCGGTTGTGGAATACACGGGAACCAGCCCCCGTTCCCGGGCGTACTCCACCATCAGCGCACACGCCCCAAAATCCCCCTGGATCAAAGCCGCATCCCCGGCGACGGATTCCCGGGCCAGCCACTGGCGCACAGGCTCCAGGAAATCGCCTATCTCCGACATGTCCGCCGGGATCTGGCGCCACAGCCGGGCCAGGTCCGGGGGCAGTTCCACAATCTCCTCCACCTCCAGGGAGGCCCTGGCGTCCGCCTCCTGCTCCGGTGTGAATTTGTGGTTGAACAATAAAAACAATTTTTTCAATCTTCCTCCTGCATGGCAAATGGTTGGTTTTTTCATCCCTTCAAAATCAGGTCAATTTCTACATGCTAATCTTTGTAATGCTAATCTTCCTGATGCTGTCGCAATCCCTTCGTGAGCCAGGTCAATTTCTACGAAAGTGGCCAAACGGTCGAAGTGAGCTTCAAGGCTCCGGGGTCGCAAACCCTTCATAGGTCAGGTCAATTTCTGCATCATTTTCCAATAGCCTGATATCTGCGAAAACATGGATTATCCATGATTATCGCCTGCATCAGGCCTGGAAATAAATTGTCAAAGAACCATTTCCGGATATCCGCCCAACCAGGCAGTTAGTCGTCCATGTTGGACAGGACATCCAGCTTGCGGGGATGCTTTTTCCACATGCCCGCTTTTTTGAGCTTGGCGATGATGGCATTGCCCAAGGCGGTTTTGTCCTGAACTTCCGACAGCCTTTCCAGGGCATCAATCATGCGGTCCATGCCCACCTTGTCGTTGGGTTTGAGCAACGTCAACTGTTTTAGTAAGGGCTCCAGCCGGGAGGTTTCCTTCACCTGGGTCGGAGGAATCCTGGACATGGCGGATTTTGCCGCCTCCCCGGTTTTTGTGGGGGCTTGAGGCGATGCGCCGGCTTGACCCGGGGCGGCCGCAGCGGACAGTTTTTGCACCGGAGCGTTCTCGGAGGCGGCCAGATTATTGGGCCAGGGATAGGGCTTTTTGTCCTTCAGGGGAAGTGCGGGAAAGCGCACCTTTATCCACCCAAAGGGAAAAAGCTGATTGGCCAGGGTCCGCGTGGTTCCGAACGGCATGGGCCTCCCATTTTTCATACGGGTTTTGGGCGCCCGGACATCATCCAGGGTCATGCATTCCACATGGGAGAACCTGCCGACCCGGAGGATCGCTTCGTTGGAGGCGAGGTTTTTGACGATGCAGTTGACGGGCTCCAGAATTTTCCCCACTCTGGCGACAGGGCCTGCATTATAAAACCTCAAGGCTTCCTGAACATACTTATGCACATAAAAATCGTTCAGCGCATCCAGGAGGTACTGGGCGTCCACCGTGTTTCCATGGAGGGGAAACGGGGCCAGGGATAAAACCGCCGAGCGCTTGTTGGGTCTGCCTGTCGCCAGGGCGTGAGCGGCTTCCACATGGCCTTTGGGGGTGGGAGACTTGTCCGGCTTGTTTGACACTTCCACGGGCTCCACAATGACGGTGGCGTCCGGGCCCAGGGAAATGTCCGGGATTTTGAGCCAGCGCATGGGATCGTCCTTGATTCTCCCAAATATTTTTTCCGAGGCGTCCCTGTCTCCTTTTCTCACGCGGGCAGGGCCCACGCAGGGGTTGGCCAGGGCCGTCCGAATGGCGCCTTTGACGCTGGATCCCGGTATGTATGCCTGGCCTGTGACGAAGTTTCGCATCATGGGGCCCACCAGCACCTGGTTTTGGGGGTCCCGTTCTTTGATGGCCTTTTCATAGGTTTTTAGGAGCTTATGGGACTCCACCTTGACGGATCCCATGCCGGCCTTTTCAATGGAGACATTTTCGGCCACAAAAGAGCGCAGGACCGCAAAGTTGTCCGTATCCGTCATACGCAGCAGGGTTTCCTGGTCTTCATAGGATTCCATCCATTTAACCAGATCGATGAAATGCAGGCTTCCGTCCCGGATCACGTAGGAAAAGGGATCCAGTTCCTCCCCGGTTCCGATGTGGACGGGAGTCAGGAGTTCAAACTCCGCCCTGTGTTTTTCAAATTGCAAACCATTCATGGAAATTTTCCTCTTTGATGGAAAACGGTATGGTTAAGGGGATGCCGCAATGGCGGATCCTTTCATCCGAGTGCACGTTTTTAAGCAGGCCGACCTCGTCCAACCGGCTGTCGCCGCCAAAGACCGCTCCCGGGGCAAACATGAGGATGGGCTTTTTAAAGGGCCTGGGAGGCCCGCCCGTGGGGCTGGAATAGGCAAAGTCGCCCCCCAGCTTTCCAAAGCGGGTTGTCAGGCGGTACAGTGCAGGAAGCTCTTCCATTCCGCTGAAAGCGCAAAAGGAGAGCGACATCTGCACGTTGGGGTTTTCGGCTTCCAGAGACGCAGGATCAAAGTCCGAATCCTTTTCAATGTCCAGGACCCCCATGCCCGCCGACTTGTCCGCCCCGTAGCCGGAGGCCGGAAGATATTCCGTCAAGAACCAGTCCGCAACGGCGGCTGCTTCCGATTCTCTGGTCCTGACGTACAGGTCCAGTACGGTATCCCGGGCGTACCAGGTTTTATCCCTGACAAAAAGGCCGCCTTCCTGCACGGTCCCGCTCTCCCTGTTGATGGTGTTGTGCATGGTGGAGTCCTGAACGGGCGCAGAGGCTTTTGCCTCGCCCTCGGAGTCCCGCCGGCTCAAGAACAGAGAGTACAATTTCAGCGGATCGTACTCGCCCTTAAGGCTTTGCCAGTCTTCCAGGGATATCCGGCCCGCCTTGTTCCATTTTTTAATGGCGGAGAGGCCGTTGAACAGGTCCTGTTGGGTTTCGCCAAACCCGGACTTTACAAATTGAGCGGTCTGTTCCCTTGTGGGAGGAGGCAAAACAGGCCTGGGCAGGGTGTCGGCGGCAAAGCAGGATGAAAATATGATCGGCGCCGGCCCCTGGCCGTATTCCTGCAGGAACTTTTCCAAAGCCTCCTCGCCATCCCGATACCGAATGGCCCAGCACAAATGGCCGAAAAGGGTATCGGACGCCAAAGGCGTGATGACCGGCGAGCGAGGCGTGATTTTATACCTGTGCAACATGGGCGCCTCCTGTTTACAGGCTCAGGGATTCCAGGAAATCTTCCGACTGTTCCACGCCGTCGATCAGCAGGGGGCAAAATTTTATTTGCCCGCATCCCCGAGAGCCTGCTCCTCCCAGAGCGTCCAGTTCCAGCATTTTCATGGCCTTGAGCAGGTTCTGGAAGTAATCGTCCGGGTCTTCATCGAATTTTTTAAAGGAGATGTTGAAATCAAACTCCACGCCGGCGGGGACGCGTTCCAAAGGCCGGGGATTGGCCATGCAGGAAATGCGGTTGATGGAGTTTTCGTATTTCACCTCCATGGGGAGATCGCCGTCTTCGAACCGCTTTTTCCAGTCGCTGGAAAGCATGGCGTCCCGTACCACCACACGGGTGGGCCCCTGCACATCGTTGCCGTTCCGCCCCTTGTCTTTTGAGGCGGAAGTTCCAAAGACCGGACAGACCGGGCAGTCTTTTTGTCCGCAATCGCAAGGGGCGCCGTCTGCCCTCCCTTTTCCCATTACATAGCGGCCTTCCTTGATCTCCAACAGGCTGCGGAGCTTGCCTTTAAGGGACGAGCCGGGAATATAAGGCGCGCCGCTTTCCGGCAAGGGGTCCTTGATGATGGGATTGTCCATGCCGCCGATTTCGATGGTTTCACTGGCGGCCCCGATATGCAGACCGGTGATCACTTTTATTTTGCCGGAAATCTTGATGATTTTTTCCAGTTTCATTCTATCCTCCTTGATTTTATCGCAGCTTTTTAATACCCGGTAATCCATAGTAAAAGCCTACCACAGCCTCAAAATGAAGCATGAAGGCCTCGAAGTCTTCCGACATGTCTATCCTATCAATATTTTCAACCAAGAACGACTTGAAATTACGAGGGATTTTGGGATTGTCTTCTCTGGCTGCATAATTGGCCTTGGATTTCACCATTTTTATGAGCGGCTTGACAGCTTCAAAATTCGTTTTGGATTTGACCTTTTTTTCCAGTTGCTTGAAATCATTATAGAAGCGGCGCAACTGGGTAGGGGTTAGCGAACCTTTCTTGTCAGGCTCATTGTCTCTGTGAGGCTTGTACTTTATAAAGCTGCGAGCCAGTTTTAGAGCATCCTCATCTAAAAGGTTGCATCTAATGTTATTATTCTCATCGCGATAGTAGCTCATCTTCGAACCTCCTTTGGGGTTTTATATAGAAAAAACGTTTGGTTATTCTTTCCTGTTTCGGTTGATGGCGTAATAAAGGGGCACATGCAGGTTATCCAGTAGGGGCCGGGACTCGGCGCCTACCGCAAAAATGGAATAAAGCATGTCCACCTCGGCCTGGTTGCCTCCCCTGGGGTCTACAATGTTCCTCCCGATGTCATAGTGAGCGTGGGAGAGGTATCTGCCAAAACGGATTTCGTTTTCCTGGATGAACCGTTTGTACATCCTCTGATATTCAAGCAGGCGATAAACAAAGCTGGGAGTAAACCTGGTTCGGTCTTTTTCCTCCATGGCTTTTTCAAAGTTGCCGCCCAGAATCATCAGATCCCGCATGTCCGCCCAGGAAAAGGCCTCATCCAGGAAGCACAGCTTGTCTTTTTCCGGGCCGGAGTCTTTTGCTTTATCGAGCCAGTCCTCCACCAAAGCCGCCGCCTTGCGCATGGGCAGGCGAGGCTTGGCCGGCATCACCGCCGCGGACAGGGTCAGGTCCGGGTTGTTCCCGCAAAATTTTGCGAAATCCTCCCTGACCCTGAGTGCAAACACCAGAGTCTGATTCCATGGCCCCACCATGAACAGGTCGTCTCCGCCGGCAAACACCGTGTAGATGTCGGGAAAGTCTTTTTCGCACAAGGTGGTCAGGTAGTCGGAAAAAAAGAAGCTGAGCATGCGTGACAAAAACGAAAAACGCGCCACGGAAAGCCTGTCTCCCAGGCCCATGCTGAATACCAGCCCCAGGTTGTCGACGTCTGCTTTCATGAAGCCCAACAGCGCTCTGCCCACCAACCCATCTCCGGTTTTTTTCCTGGCTTTGGCGGCTATCATTCCAAAGGTTTTCACCTGGCCAGCCTCCAGGGGGATTTCTCCGTTTTCATCGTCCAGGGCGGAAAACCAGTCATTGTCCATAAGCTCTTCTTCAGTGATGGAAGGAAGGCTTCTGGCTATGCGGGCATGGGCCATGCCGGGCGTGTTGGCCGGCGTCTCCATGGCTAATACGCTTTGAAAATGAGAAGGCGGCTTTGCGTGCATGGAGAAATGCACTCCGTCGAACAGTTCAATATCGCCCTTGTCCGCATAGGTGTAATATGGCTTTTTAGGCAGGTTGGCGCCGATTTCCACAATCTGCTGGAAACACTCCCTGCACAGACTGATTTCCTGGCCTTCCTTTTTTGCGATTGATTCGGTGCATTCCAGGTCGGATGGATTGTACCCGCATATAGTACAATTGCCGCCTTCCCGCTCGTCGTAATCTTCTGTGATGACGGGGCCGTCATTTGCTATGGCTGTTTTAATCTTTCTGAGCTTGGCGACTTCCAGCGCGTCATGGGTTTGATCCAGTTTCTTCCTGAATGTTTCCGGTTCGAAATCCTTTTGAGACAGCGTGGTTTGCCAGGACAGGCTCATGCTTAACAGCCCTTTAAAGCGTCCCTTGAACCAGCCGTGCATTTCTTTCTCGAGGACAGACAGTTTTTCCTGCACTTCCGGCAGCAGGGGGAGAAGCAGCATGAACTTCCCGCCGGAATCCATAAGCCGGCACACGCCATGAACACCTATACGCTGACATATGGACAGGATGACGGATCGCACCACCGCCTGCAGGTAAAACGAACGGGCGCGGAAAATCTTTGAAACGCCTCTGCCTGAGTTTTTGCTTATGCCGAATATATAATCCTGTATGCCGGATAAATCGCCTCCCAGGATGATGAATTTGTCTTCCTCATCCTTTTCCCTGGGCGCCGTCCCCTTATTCCGGTGAAACAAAAACAAGGCCTGGGCGATGGATGCCGTTGTGAATCCATGGTCGTACAGCGATATGTCAGCCAGGGTCTTATACGTGGAGGAAGGGATGCACCATGTGTATCCTTCCAGAGTCGTGGCCAGAGCCTCCAGATACAGATCAAAGGGCAAGTCCTGGCTGATTTTTTTGATGTCCGACATAAAGCTGTCAAAGAGCTCCGCATATTCGTCAGGATCCCCGGATGCTTTGGCCTGAATGGGAAAAAACTGATTTTCCCGCGGATCCAATGGAACGAGACGGTGAAACCATTCCCCTGGCGGGTTGAACTCATGCCGTCCCATCTGGACCTGGTCAAAGACGGAAACCAGCCGGGCTTCCCTGAAAGAAGGCGGCTCTTCGGAATGTGCGTGTTCTTCCCTTTCACCTGAACTCAACCGGTCCGCTATCATGATGGACATTTCGGCCGCGTCGTCATGGTTGGGTTTGTGGTGGGCTGAAGCCATCCTGGCAACCTTGGACCTGTCCTCCCTTATGTCCTTGGGGAGGGGGAGGTCATTTTCAATAAAATAGTCTGTATAGACTGTGTGCCAGTGCCCGGCTTTGCCCTTGTAGTTTGTAAGGTACTCTCCCTCCATGTCCTTGGAATACGGCCTTTTCGCCCTTTGGGCGAACTTGCCGATGTCGTGAAGCAGCGCTGCAAGTACAACCCGTTTTAATTCCTCCATGATTATCGTCCTTTCCCGATTGCTTTAAGATCCAGGGTAAAAAGGCGGTTGCGCCCTTTAGCATCGGTTTTCGATTTCATTTTAAGCACGCAAAAAACACATGTTAAAGTTTGGAAACGTTTCCGTATGCCTAATATTCCAGCCTGAGCAGATTCTTGTCCAAATGGATCCCGTATCGGATGTTGTCCCCGGATCGATCTGTGGCTATGACAAGAAATTTTTTGGCGAACTCCCCAAAACTACTGATTAGTTGTTTATTCGCCTTAGATTTGTAGCCATTAAAATTTTCGTAAGAGATTGACATTATTCCGTCTTTGCTCATCTCGCCGACAGGGCGAGTCCCAGCAATTTTTTGGTACACATTTGTGATTTCAGGATGCTTATCTTCAATGTCGTCCCACTCCACAAAACAATCCGTACAATTTTTGCAGGAAGCATCCTTTTTCTCGGGCCTGCATTCCTTTTTTTGTGAAGCCAGGAAAAAGTACAGCGCCATATGCGCCGGCCTTAAATCGCACTCCCTTCCTTTGTATTTTATTTTTTTGTCAGCCAGACTGACGGTAACCGGCTGCTGGCCGCCTTTCACCAGAGAAAGCATCAGGGTCGCGGGATCAGCCGGTTCTATCAAATGCGCCGGGGTCAGACGGTCACGAACGGAGATGAAAGGCAATGGTATAAGACTTACCTGAGCACGCCCGGTCTCCATATGTATGGGGAGGTTGTCTTTATCACGGACCTCAATGAGGGCTGATTCTTTAGGCGGAAAATAAAAGTCTCTGTTGCTTTCAAACTGCGGGCTTACCAGGACATGATAAAGCCTGTCCTGGGGCCGGCCATACATCTGTGCAGCCAAGGCCAGGCATGAACTCATGGTCTTCCTTCCTCCGGCAACGGAGAAGAAGACTGCGGATTCAGGGTCTTTTGTTAAATGAAAGGCTTTGTCCATGCACAGCCGCAGCAATAGTTCATTGTCTTCCCCGTCAATAATGTCGGGAATTTCGTTCCCGACGGAATCATGAATCACGTGGACGTTATGGTGGGTGAATTCGATTGAAGCCGGATCGATTTCATAATCCCTCAAATATTTCTGGTAGGCGCTGTTTTCTCCTCCAAGAAGATTTGCGTAGACTTGTTCCTTCCCATCACGCGTCGTGATTATGTGAATGGCATGAACCTCTTTTTGCTGCTGGTGCAGAGCATACAGGGCCTCTGTAACCACCTGGGGGCTTAGGCCGACAACCGCCAGAAGAATATTTTTCATCGCATCACCTCCATACGAAATTCGCCTAAACCGAAAGTGGTCTGCTTACCTACATGAAGCAGTTCCGCCAGACGCAGGATAGGAAGAAACTCTTCCAACTTCCCAAAATAATCCACGGAGCCGCTTATCCCTCCCATGAGCATGGATTTGTCCTGCCTGTTAGAATACCGTTTCCAATCATACCAATGGAGGTTGGAATCTACTGCTTCCACTTCCTGAGCCCTTTTCACCAATCCCTTGTAATCCAGGTCCGGCTCCCCTTCTCCATACTGGTTGAAGAGGGTGGATATTCTGCGAAGCGCCGCCCGGATAAGTACGTGAAACGGAAGATCCGCCTGAAGATGATTCCCAAACTTAAGTCGCAGGGGCGTTTCCAAAAAAACTTGGACTACAAAAGGTTCGTCCTTGGGGGCCGGAGTTTTTCCCAGTCCAACTGAATTTCCGTAAGTCCCCCCTGTCAAGGTTTTCTCCTCATCGGTGTATATGACTTCTTCATTATGCAGTATTTCGTTTACAACGAATCCCGCCCTATGCCCGTCAATCCGCTTTCCGATCCCCAAATTCCCTATTTCCGAAAACGCATACACAAAGTAGGGCAGCTCCTTGTTTACATCTCCAAAAAGCAAAAGATGAAAATCAAAGGCATCTCCTTCGAGCATATGGCTGTTAATAGTTTTCGGAGGCTTGATCACATAAGGCTTTGGTATGCTTGGGGCCCCCTTTTGCTCGGGATCGAACGTACTCTCATCAATGAATATCTTGGCGTAAAGACACCGGTTATTAAGCAGGCACTCATGGCACTCTTTGTTCTTAAAAGTGCACACTACCCTTTTAAGGGAATGGCCGAATACCCCCCGAAAGGTGGATCCCTTATAAGCAGGCAACAACGCTTCTCTGGTAAGGGTGCACCGGAAGTGATAGTCGCCAACAACCATTCCGGGGCCGTTTTCCACTTCCGTTTTCTGGTCAGTTTGGCGTAAAATAGACATTTGGATATCCTTTCAATAATTGAATGCTTGATGTTTGGGGCCATCTTGGGAAGCAAAATTATTATCGTATGGGGCAAACGGCAATAAAGGAAACGTTTCCATGATCGAATTTTTCTATCTGGTTGCAAAAGAATGCTGCCAAAAACTATTTCCAGAAAAATGCATGAGAATGAATAAACGTCTATCACTAACCGTGTTAAACGTCAAACTTAGTGCAGTATTGGATGAATCTATTTTATTGCAGCAGTTTCCAAATAGGAAATTCCTGAGAGAAGTAGGGCTCCAAGGGCTTTCTACGTCCTGGCCCTGTGCCTAAATTGTGCCCGCCAGGCTCGAAAAAGTTCTAAAAATATCAAACAGGGCCAAACGGCCATGCTTAGACTATCAATGATTTCAAGTGTTTGAAAAACCTAAAAATTTCTTGTTCAAGATTTTTCGTACTTAAAATCCCTCGGTGCTGCGCACTGTACGAGTTCGATTCTCGTCCCGGGCACCAAAAATCCTTTATAATCCCGAACGGTTGCGATTTTGACCCTCGCCGCAGCCAACCTGCGTATTTTGCTCCAACCCCGAAATTGCGCCTAAATTGCGCCCGCAGCATTTTGCCAGGTGTTTATCAATAAACGCGGTTTTTTAATTTCAATTGCCAGTTATCATGCCTTCTCAAATCTTTGGCCGACCGGCTCTCAGCCTGGGTGGGTGCTGATTGTCTGCGCACCCGTGCAGTTGAATGGAATTGATTTGGCCCCCCTATCCAAGGCCGCGGTCCCCCGGTCCCCCGGTCCCCCGAGTCATCCGCCATAACTCCTGCGGCGGACAAAGCCCTAAACCTTTTTAAAATCCCATGCGCGCCAGGTTGATAGGGGGGAGGGAGTCCCCGTACGAACAATATGGAAAAAGACGTCCTGTAGACAAAAAAGGACTCTATTAGAAATAATTTCAAGGGACTAAAAAAAATTTCTTTTTTTAAATTTTTTTCTAAAGTTTTAAGTGCAAGGCGCCGATAAATAAATGGGAGTGTATATTCGGCCCCATTGGTTCATGAATCAATCATCCTCTCCGTCCAGAGGAGGCGGCGTATGAATATTACAGGAACCTACAGCAATTACCTCACCATAAGCAGTCTGTTGGCCCCGCTCGGGGCGACCAGTTCGGAATCCACCATATCCACCCTTTTCTCCTCGGTGGTGACCAAGCTCCAGGATCAACTGAACGAAGCCGCCTTTTCCCGGGAGTCCAGCCAGGCCTTGTCCGAGTTCTATGTGGGAGCGGCCGACTTGGCCGCCAAAGCCGGCGTGTTGACCCTGGGGGATTACGGGTCCGTTTTTTTCGACCGGACCGCCGCAACCTCCGACGCCAGCGTGGTCACGGCCCAGGCCCGGAACGCCCTTTCCTCGGAATCCGGGGCTTCCACGGGGAGCTACGCAGTCACGGTGGAGCAGCTTGCAACAGCCCAGGAGAACACGGGGACGGCGCTGGCCAACACGGAAGTCAGCGTGGTGGAAGAGGGCATTGAACGCTTTAAAATGATCATTGAGGACACCGAGTTTCTGCTGGAAGTGAAGGTGGAGACCGGAGAAACCAATTACAAAGTCCTGGGCAAAATTGCGGACGCCATCAACGAGGCCGGCGCGGGGGTTACGGCGCAGGTGGTGGACGGCGAGGCGGAAGGAACCAGCGCCTTGCAGCTTACATCGGAAACGACGGGGAACGCGGGCGTATTCCTGCTGGAAGACGTATCCGGAAACGCCGTAGCCGCCACGGGCGCCGCGCTCGTCAGCCAGGAAGCCCAGAACAGCGTATATTCCATAAACGATGAGGACTACACCTCGTCCTACAACAATATATACTTGGACGGCGGCCAGTTGGCATTGAGCCTGAACGGAGCGGGCGAGGCGGCCGTCACCGTGGCGCCGGATTCGGAAAACGCGACGAACGCGATCCAGGCTTTTGTGGGCGAATTGAATTCGTTCATCGAATTCTTGCAGGATAACGAGCAATACATCACAGGGGACGTGCTAAACTCCCTGACCTCGTATATTGAAGATCAGAAAAGGGGACTGGCGGCCATTGGAATAACCCTGAGCGAGGACGGGTATCTGCAGGTGGATGGGGCGGCCTTAAGCCAGGCTGCCTCGGAAGACCTGGAAGGGGTGCAGGATTTGTTTGCCGGCGTGGACGGGCTGGCGGTGCGTGCGGCCAATTTGACCAACCAGATTGGCGGCGCCCTGCCCTTGAATTACGCCCGGGAGGCGGCCAGCGTCACAGCTTCGGACCTGTTCGACTTGGGGGTTTACAACTCCTCGTCCTATATCCTGCAAAGCCTGTTGCTGGATCAGGTCCAGGGAACGGTGATTAACACCTATGCTTAAGGACGGGCCGGGATTTCAGGGGACGTGACCTTATCTCCGGAAGAAGATAGATTTGCCAAGCATGACGATTGAGATAAGGATTGCGTCCCCGTTTCAGTCAAAAAGCGATTATCAATCCTTGGGCATTTCCACCCAGATGTCGGCTTCGTTGCCGCACTGGGAGCACGTGGCGTGGCCCTTTTGCTTGTCTTTTTCCTGGGGATGCTCCTCCACTTCCACCAGGGAGCATGTGATGATCATTTCCGCTTCATTCCCGCATTTTTCGCACTTGCAAACCTGCTTGAATTTCTTCGTCGTCTCAGCCATGACACTCTCCTTATGGGTTTTCGGGACCGGCGGGGGAGTCCCCCTTACGCCCGGACCCTTCGTATTTATCCAGCCAAATTCTCAGGAGCACATTAACCAGCGTTGCAAGGGGTATGGCGAAAAACAGGCCCCAGACCCCCCATATTCCGCCAAAAAAGAGTACTGCTATAATAATAGCCACGGGATGGAGATTGACAACCTCGGAAAGAAGCAAAGGCGCCAGGATCTGCCCGTCGAAAATCTGTATGAATCCGTAGGAAGCCACAGCCCACAAGGCTTTCGGCTCCACGCCCCATTGAAAAAATGCGATGAGCCCCACGGGAAAAAACATGACCGTCACCCCGATGTAGGGAAAGATCACGGACAGGCCCGTGAACAGGGAAAGCAGCAGGGTGTAGTTGAGATCCAAAAATTTGAACACCGCGAAGCTGAGGCCCCAGATGATGAGAATCTCCCAGCCCTTGCCCCGGACATAGTTGGAAACCTGCCGGTTGACGTCATGCCAGACCGACCGGGTCAGCCCCATGTCGCTGGGGCGGAACCGAAGCATCCATCCTATGATGATCTCCTTGTCCTTTAAGAAGAAAAAGACCAGAAAAGGCACCAAAACCAAATACACCACCAAAGTCACCAGGGTGTACACCGAGGCCACGGACAGGGAAACCGCCCGTTTTGCAAAGGCCGCAGCGGCGGAATTGCCCATTTCGAAAATCTGATCCACCTGGGCCTTGGATATGAACTCGGGATATTTTTCCGGCAGATGCATCAACTGCTTCTGCCCTGTGGAAAGCATGTCGGGGAGTTGTCTCAAGAACTGAATGATCTGCTTGGAGATTTGAGGCAAAAGCCAGACCACCAAAATCACCATGGCGCTCAAAAAAAGGACGAACACGATGATCACGCAGGCCAGCCTGGGAATTTTAAACTGCTGCAAACGGACCACAAGACCGTCCAGCAGATAAGCGATGACGATGCTGACGAACACCGGCATGAGCATTTCACCCAAATACAGGATGGAAAGCAGCCCGGTGATCAGCATCAGCACCAGGACCACCATCTGGGGGTCGGACAAATACCGGTCCACCCAATTCTTGATCATGGAAATCATATTTTAAGCAATTCCTCGCAATATACCTTGTCGCACCGCACGCAGGCCGCAGGTCCGCTGCCCTTTAAAAGGCCGCCCCCTCAGCACGGAAAATCATCCCTGCCACAGGGTTATGGCGGCTTTGCGCCTGGAACGGAAGCGCACCATGACTTTTTCCAGGGGCGACTCGTGGGGGCCTATGGTGATGAGCGGGGTCTTTTGCACGTCCTCCTCCACGGCGTACGTGCGCCCCACCCCCACTTCCTTGCTTGATCCGTCCTCAAAAAAAGCCTTGATTTTCGCGACATAAATGGAAGCCCCCTCGGTGGAGATCCGGAACGCGGTCGCGTTTTTTCCCGCATCAGTGATGTAGATGTAGCCGTTGCCCAGCTTGTTGTTCGCCTCCGGCTTGGGGCTGCCCTGGCCCATCATCAGGGGTTCGCCTGCAAAAACCAAAGCAAGGGATAAAAGAAAGAACATGCAGGCGGACAAAGCCAGCCGCGCCAATCGTGCTTTTTTCATCTTGGACTCCTGGATTTGTTGCTGTTTTGAAGCATAAAGGGCGCCAGCCCTCTAGCAAAACTATCTTGAAAGGATACCAAAAATGCAGGGAGGAGGAAAACAAAAAAGGAAAAATCCAGGGGGCTGAACGGAAAAGGCCCGCCAACGCCGGCTTTTCCCAGGGATTTGGGAGCCCAATGCGCCGCAGGCCCTTAAAAAACGAAATGGACGAATTTTCGGGGGGAGGAAAGAGCCCCTACAACCTGCCGATCATCATGGCAAGCCCCACCGCTGCGCCTATCCAAAATAGGGTTTTGATGCATCCCATGCAACGGCCCAGGCCAGCCCGGTCCATGTACCCGGTTCCCAACGAGGTTCTCCGGGTGGAATCCTCGGGAGAGCAAAGAATGTAAATATAATACAAGAAGTTATCAATATTTATGGCCATGTCCGCCTCCTGAAACTACGGGTCCTTATGATTTGCACGTTTGTCCGTGAACATCCTTGAAAGTTCATTTGTGCTTGCCATAATAAACCCGGAGATATATATTAGTAAAATTAAATTAATTTTTATTTTGGATTAGAAAATCTAATGCTGCCGGACTTCAATCGCCTCAAACTTTTCTACCATGTATACGCCCGCCGAAGCGTGGCCGGGGCCGCCAGGGATCTGCACGTAACCCAATCCGCGGTCAGCCAGGGGCTCGCCAAGCTGGAGGAGGAGCTGGAAACCCCGCTCTTCACCCGGGTGCACAAGGGCATCGTGCCCACTCCCGCGGCGGAAAGCCTGTTCAACATGGTCAAGCCCTTTGTGGAGGAGTTGGAAAGCGAGCTGCGGAGTTTTGCGGCTTCCAAGAAGCAGCCCTGGGGGCTTTTGCGGGTGGGGTCGCCCCGGATGTTCGGCAAGATTTACATGCTCCGGGTCTTTGCGTCCTTTCGGGAGAAATATCCGGAGGTCAGCTTTTTTCTAGAGCTCGGAGGCCAGGAAAAGCTGTTGAACATGGTCCGGGCCGGGGACCTGGATTTTACCTTTTCGGACATTTTTTTTGCGGAAAAGGCGGATTTGTCCGGCCTGCGGGATTTCGCGGTGGAGCCGGTGATCGAGGAGGAGGTGATCCTGGCTTGCTCCACCCGGTATTATGAGGAGCGCATTCGGGGGGATCATTCGTTAAAGCATCTGCTGACATTGGATTATCTGGCTTTCCGGCCGGACCAGTTGATTCTGCGGGGATGGTTCAAGCACCATTTCAAACGCCAGGCGCCGCGCCTGAACATATCCCTCACCGTGGACAACATTCAGGCCGTCATCGCGGCCATCGACGAACACATGGGCCTGGGCGTGATCGCCTCTCACCTGGCCTGGGAGCAAATCAGCCGGGGGGACATCATGGCAGTCCATACCAACAAGCCGCCCATCTCCAATACGATCTCCCTGGTGCAACTGGCTAACAAAGTCCCCAGTCTCACGGAAAAAGTCTTCCTGCGGCATTTCCACAAATCCATGGCCGCCATGGAAATGCACAAGGACTTTTTCAAGCTCTGGCCCCAGCCTTGAATCGGTTATCGGCATATTTTTACTTGAAATGTCCAAGGGATTGACACGCTGCATCTATATTTTAACCACGGAAAACACGGAATACACGGAAATTAAAACGCGAAACGCTGGATTTGGGCTTTGGGGTAGCTTCCGAAATTTATCAACAATCCCAACTTCAGGCCGGAGCCTTTCAGATAGTTAATTATCTGAGCTTGATGTTCTGCAGCAATTTCTTTAACCGCCTTGATTTCAAGAATAATCTGACTGTAGCAAACCAAATCAGGCTTATAGAACTGCTGTAATATACGCCCTTTATAATTGAGTTTCAGGTCGGGCTGAGCCACAAAAGGTACTCCCCTTGCCGACAACTCCGTTTCCAAGCATTCCTGATAGA
Source organism: Desulfatibacillum aliphaticivorans DSM 15576 (assembly GCF_000429905.1). Classification (NCBI taxonomy): domain Bacteria; kingdom Pseudomonadati; phylum Thermodesulfobacteriota; class Desulfobacteria; order Desulfobacterales; family Desulfatibacillaceae; genus Desulfatibacillum; species Desulfatibacillum aliphaticivorans. Next base: position 48,905 of record NZ_AUCT01000023.1, read on the forward strand.
CGGCCTCCAGGAATCCGCAGCCCATTTCACTGTATACCTCGAATACTGCGCCTCTGATGACATAGGTCTCTCTTTCAAAGATCAAATTGCTCATTTCTGTGCCTTCCGTGTTTTCCGTGGTTAATCCTATTGATGCATATTTTTACATCCGTTGCATCACATTGGACCCACACGACCAGCCGCCCAATCTTAAAAACCCAATTACTCCCTATTGATGCCCTATAGGAACAAAAAAGGCATTCATGCCGGTTATCCGGTTACATGCTCCGAATATAGGCTTTTGATCAATTTGATTTATGAGACAAGTGAATAGTAGCAAATAAAATCAGGCATGTACAATTGAAACAGTCCCGGGACACCGAACACCTATTCAGGGAGGGAACGACGATCTTCCGTGTCTTCCGTGCTTTCCGTGGTTAATTGACTTTTTTTTACGACAAGCTCAAAACGATTCCGATCACCCAACAATCAGCAAGCCGTACAGGGGTATGAAGTCTTCTTTGCCGGCGGCGCCGTTATTGACCACCAGGGGAGGCCAGTCGGCGGCTTTGGCCAGGGCGGAGACGTCGATGCCGTAGCCGGACATGGAGGGCCGGGCCAAGTCGGGATTCCGGCAGGCGCCGTTGCGGGCCGTGACGTTGCAATCGGGCTGATCGGCGCAGAACATGTTCTTGCACGATCCTCCGGCAAAGGCGCGGGCTTTGTCAAAGCCCAGTTCCAGGGCCCTATTCTCCAGGCTGGCGGCGATGGTGTGAACCTGGCCTTGAATATCGTGGATTTTAGAGGAGTAGACGTCGTCTTTTTTGGCCATTAGACGAAAAAACAAGGCCTTAGTGTAGGAAGGCAATTGCTTTTTCAGGGATTCGGGGCCGCCCACGTGAGGGGGACAGCTGGCGGCGACGCCGTAATTGGGGCACCTTGGATTTTGGCAAAGGGCGGCCAAATTCTCTTTAGCGTCAATAATTGTTGCGTCAAGGAGCACGGCGGAGTCCGCACCCAGTTCACAAGCGAAATTCTGTAGCTCCGTGAGATTTTTTTGTTCCACCGCCATTATCCATAGGCAAAGTAAAAGAAAAGCGGGCGCCCGCAGGTGTGGCGTTTTCCGCGCGAATAGTCCCGTTGTGGGCTATAACGGCCATCTGGCAGAAAGCCAGGCCAAGGCCGGTCGAATAAGCCCTGTTCTGGTCAGCCTCGTTCACGCGGACGAATTTGTCAAATATTTTCTCTTCAAAGCCGTCGGGGATTCCCGGGCCGCTGTCCTCCACAAAAAAGACAATCTGGTTGGGTTTGGGGGTGCTGTACCCCAGGATAATGCCCCCGCCCGCGTCCGTGTAGGATATGGCGTTGACCAACAGGTTTTGAAGCACCCGCGAAAGAAGGATTTTATCGGCATTGAACAGGCAGTTCTCCCCGTCATGAGGGATTTCCTTGGCGAACCGGATTTCCTTGATCATGGCCATGCCTGAAAGGCTGGACAAGGCGTCGTCGATGATTTCAATGGGGTTGACCGGAGTCAGATAGAGCTTTAGGCGGCCCTCCTCCATTTTGGTGATTTCCAGCATGTCCGACACCATGCGATAAAGGCTGTCGCAGGCGGTGCGGGAGGACTGGATGAACTCCAGGTTTTCGCCTTTAACGGTGTAGGTGAGGAGATCCAGGTTGGCCACCATTTCGGAAATAGGGCCTTTAAGGTCGTGCACCAGCATATTGAAAAGCTGATCCTTGGCTTTTTCCACCTTGCGCAGTTCCAGGTTTTTTTTACGGAGCTTTTCCTTGCTTTTCTTAAGGGATTGGGTCAGGCGCTGATTTTCGATGGCCATAATAAAATGCCCGGCGATGTTCAGCACAAACTCCTGCTCTTTGGGGGACAGGAGATCCAGCACGACCTTATCGGTAAGGTTAAGCACGCCCATGACCTTTTTCCCGGCCATGAGCGGCACGGAAAAATAGGCGTTCTTTTTGTAATGGTCAAATTTTTGAGGAAACTGGCAGTCCAGGGCGCAATCCACATAAAGGGGCTTTTTATTCTCGGCCACCCAGGCGGACGGGCTGTTTTCGTCATCCAGGCTTTGGGAGACGCCGATCAATTCGGGCCTGGACGAGGCGGCCACCTGCAGGGATTTTCTCCCTTTCATGAGCATGATGGAGCCCTTGGCCATGCCCGAGCATTGCATGATTTCTTCAAGGATTTTTTGAAGTTTATCCTCAAACCCGATTTTTGCGTCATTGGAAATACTCACGACGCGGGCGAAGGTTTGAAGCACGTCTGCAGCGTTATCCATTAAAACCTCTCATCACAAGCATTGCTGTAACATTTCCCGGGCTTCTTCATTTTCCGGGTCGGCTTTAAGAACCTGATTCAAATATTTTTCGGCCCACATGGGGCGCTTCATGGCCAGATAATTGCGCGCCAGATGCATTTTGATCCGCGGATCCTTGGCGTCCAGGTCCGAGGCAAGGGTCAGGCGTTTGACGGCCTCCTGATTGTCCCCCAGTTCCTCCAGAAACAGGCCCAGCCTGACCAAAAGGTCCGGCCTGCCTGGAGTGTTTTGGAGTATTTCAATCAAAAGGTTGGCAGCGTAGCGGATGTCCCCTTCTTTTTCGCAGATGTCCACGATCATCTCCCGGGTTTCGTTTTGCTCCCGGGAAACGCTGATGGTTTTGTCAAAGGTTTGGCGGGCCTTGTCACGCATCCCGGTCTGAAGCAGGACTGTCCCTAAACGAATCCCCCGATCCAGCTGCCTGGGGCTGATTTTCATGGCTTCGTCCAGGAACTTGGCTGCGTTTTCAAAATCCTGACGCTGCATGTAAAGCTCGCCCAATTGATTGAATGAAAAGACATCCAATTTGTTGCGGTTTATGGCGGCCAAAAAGCATTTTTCGGCATCATCCAAATTATTGTTTTTTAAGAAATAATATCCCAGCTGACGGATGGGCTTCGTGCTTCCGGGGTCCATTTCCACGGCTTTTCTGGCTGCGGCCACGGCCTCTGCGAGCTTTCCTTCATTATAGAAATTTCTGGCGTGGCGTAAAAGCTGGACCGCCGGGGGGGGGTTGTTGTGATGGTGGATGACCCGGGCCACCCGGTCCCCCAGAGACTTGACCGTGAGAGGCTTAAGAAGATAGGCGTCAATGTCCGTTTCCGCCACTTCCGCCACGATTTCCGGGTCAGCCTCGGCCGTCACCATGACCACCGGCATATCCCACATCCCATTGTCATCCCGGATGTTCCGGAGCACGTCCACGCCCTTCATGATAGGCATGTTCCAGTCAATGATGGCCAAGTCCACTTCTTCGGTTTCCAGCTTCCTCCATGCCTGGGCGCCGTTATTGGCGAACACGAAGTCGCGCCCATATCCCAGGAGTTTCATGATTCCCCGAATAGACTTGCACATGCCGGGCATGTCGTCGGCAATCAGGACCTTCATGGTATTGATGTCAATCATTGCAGCGCCTTTGGGCTAAATAATACGGGAAAAATTGAAACAGCAATCCAACGGCCACAAATTATGCAAAGACCATGCCCTGTTTTAAAAATATTGTATGGCGTCATGTAGAAGGGAGGGGGCGCCCGCCGCGCGTCAGGCGTCCAGTTCCGCCTGCAACTGGGCTTCCAGTTCCTCAATGGCTTCCTGGTCGGCCTCCCAGGCGGTCATGAGAGTATCCAGTCCGTCTTTAACCTTTTGGTATTCCTCCAAAAGAGGCTGACTTTTTTCGGAGTCGGAAAACACGTCCGGATCGGCCAGGAGCTCGGAGATTTCCGCTTCCCTGGCTTCCAATGTGGAAATTTTCTTTTCCGCTTCCTGAACACGTTTTTGGATGGGGCCTATCTTCTCCCACCTTAACTGGCGAATTCTGGCCTCAGCCTGTTTGCGGGCTTTTTTCTCGGCCCGGGTTCCGCCGGCGGGATCAGCCGCGTCCTCGGCCTGGGCGGGCTTGGCTTCCTGACGGCCTTGGGCTTCCTGCTTCTCTTCCAGCCGGTCCAGGTGGTCAAAGTATTCCGTGAGGGTTCCCGGATATTCCTCGATGGTCTGGTTTTTGATGTCCCAGATTTTGGTGGCCAGCCTTTTTACAAAGGACTGGTTGTGCGAGACGAAGATCAGGGTGCCGTTGTAGTCCTTGAGAGCGTCGGTGAGCATTTCGGCGGCCACGATGTCCAAATGGTTGGTGGGCTCGTCCATGAGCAGGCAGTTGCCCGGGTTGACCAGGAGTTTGGCCAGGGCCACCCTGGCTTTTTCGCCGCCGGAAAGCACGCCGACCTGCTTGTCCACCTCGTCGCCGGAAAAAAGAAAAGCCCCGCACACGCTGCGCACAAAGGTCTGGGTGGCCTTGGGCACGGCGGTGAAAACCTCCTCCACAATGCTGCGGGAGGCTTCCAACTGCTCGGCCTGATGCTGGGCGTAGTAGGACAGCGCAACCCCATGGCCCAAATCCACCTGGCCCTCTCCCGCCTTCATTTCTCCGGCGAAAATCTTAAGCAGGGTGGTCTTGCCGGCGCCGTTGCGGCCGATGATGGCGATGCGGTCCCCGCGCTGGGCGTTCAGGCGCACGCCTTTATATAATACATGGTCTCCAAAGGCTTTGGTCAGCCCTTTAGCCGTGACCACGTTCTGGCTGCTTCGGGGGACTTCGGGAAAGGAGAAGCTCATGCTTTTCTGGGGAGCATGGGTCTTGATCATCTCCATCTTCTCCACCAGCTTGAGCTTGCTTTGAGCTTGCCTGGCCTTGGTGGCCTTGTACCGGAACTTTTCCACGAACTTCATGGCGTCCTTGACCCGCTGCTCCTGCTTTTTGGCCTGACGCTCCAGAACCTGCTCCTCTTCCGCGCGCTGGGAAAGATAGGACTCGTAGTCCCCCCGGTACTGGCGCACGCCTTCCATCTCAAAGCTGATGACCCGGTTGATCTGGGAATTCAAAAATTCCCGGTCATGGCAAACCAGGATCAGGGCGCCTTCATAGCGCTCCAAAAACTGGCCCAGCCACCGGACCGAGTCCATGTCCAGATGGTTGGTGGGTTCGTCCATGAGCAGGATATCGGGCTTTTGGAACAACAGCCCGGCCAGGGCGGCGCGCATGCGCCAGCCGCCGGAAAGTTCGGCCAGGGGGCGGTCCATGTCCTCCATGAGAAAACCCAGGCCGGAGAGAATCTGCTCAGCCACGTGCTTGGCGTATTGGGTTTCAAAATCCGTCAGGGTTTCGGCCAGCTTGGCGATCTTATGGCCGATTTCCGCCTGTTCCTCCTGGTCTTCGGCCTGAGACAGGGCCTCTTCCAGGCGTTCCATGCGCTTGTCCAGTTCCACCCGTCCCGGGACGGCCTCCAAAACGGACTGGAGCACGGTTTCGTCCGACGGATCGGAGATATCCTGGGCCAGGTAGCCCAAACGCATGCCCTTGGTCACCCGCACCTCGCCGGCGGTGGCCGCCGCCTCGTTCACCATGATCCGCATGAGGCTGGTTTTTCCGGTGCCGTTCCGGCCTATCAGACCGATGCGGTCTTTTTCCGACACCTGAAAGGTGAGGTTCTCGAATATGGTGCGCCCTCCGAAGGAAAGGGACAGGTTGTTGACGACCAAAAGACTCATAATAAACGAATATCCAAAGTAAAAAGTTTAAAGGCGCCCGCGAAGAGCGCACTCGTCCGGCCCGGAAAGGGCGTATCCTGCGCGGCTCGAAAATCTACGGCAAACACAGCCTCTTGTCAAACCTTTGGCCTGCAAAAACCTTAAAATAACTTGCTTGTCCGGGCTTTATTGTGTATCAGGGGCGTGATTCTTGCACTATCTTAAAAAGCGGCCACTTGGGGGCTGCAAAGCATAACCTCTTTGCGGGAGCGCCCGCAAGCAATCAAGAAAACAAAGGAAAAACAGTTATCATGGCATTCATCGCCCCTTTCAAGGGTATCCTGTTCGCCCCGGAAAAAGTCAAGGACATGTCCAAGGTTCTGACGCCTCCGTATGACGTCATCAGCCCCGAGGAGCAGGAGGCCTTTTACCAGGCGCACCCCAATTGCGTTATCCGCCTTATCCTTGGCAAAAAAACCCCTGAAGACAACGAGGAAAACAATCCTCACACCCGGTCCGCCGCCTATTACAAGGAATGGCAGGAGCAGGGAGTGCTGACCAAGGACAAGGAGTTGTGCTTTTACCTCATCGCCACGGAATTTGAAGCTTTGGGCAAAATCCACGAACGCCTGGGCCTGGTGGCGGCGGTCCGCCTGACGCCCTTTTCCGAAGGCAAGGTCCTGCCCCATGAGCAGACCTATTCCGGGGTGAAATCCGAGCGCCTGGCTCTGTTTAAAAAGGTGCACGCCAATTTTTCGTCCATATTCTCCCTGTTTCCCGATACGGACGCTGGAGCTTTTGAAAAAATGCACCAGGTCGTCCTTGAGCAGACGCCGGACGTGGACGTAGTCGACTACGCCGGCCACCGTCAAAGGATGTGGCGCATCACGGATCCGGAAACCCAGGAGTTTTTGAGCAAAAAGGTGGGCGAAGAATCGGTATACATTGCGGACGGCCACCATCGCTACGAAACCAGCTTGGCCTTTATGGAGTTTTTGGAGGCGGAGAATCCAGGCATGCCCGACGATCATCCGGCCCGATACGTCATGATGTACCTTTCCTCCATGGCCGACCCAGGCATGATCATCCTGGCCGCGCATCGTATGCTGGCCAAGTTGAGCGACAGCGCCAAGGCGGCTTTTCTGGAAAAAGCCCCGGAATATTTCGACATCACGGAATTCGACGCGGAAACCGGCCGGGAGGATTTTCTGGCGGCCCTGGAAAACCAGACCGAAAGAACGGCCATCGGCGTCGCCCTGACCGGCGAGCCCCTGAGGCTGATGGTCATCAAGCCCGGAGCCATGGATAAGGTGTTCGAAGGCAAGATCGCCCCGGAACTGAGAGACCTGGACGTGACCGTCCTGCGGGACTTGATTTTCCTTAGGCTCCTGGGACTTACCGAAGCGGACATGGACGACCACGATTTTATCAGCTACGACACCAAGCACGGGGCGACGCTGGACAAGGTCGCAAGCGGCGAGGCCGCAGCCGGATTCATCCTGAACGCCACCAAAATCCAGCATGTAAGGAACGTGGCCAAGGCGGGCCTGACCATGCCCCGGAAGTCCACCTATTTTTACCCCAAGGTCATCACCGGCATGGCCATGAAAAGCCTCAAGGCGGACGAGTAGTTTTTTATTGTTGAAAAATCCAGCGCCGGATAAGGCCCCAGGCGGGCTTTTTCCGGCGTTTTTGTTATAGGGGGTTGATTATGAGCAACAGCCGATTGGTATACTCCACGGAGACGGGCCGCATGTGCCCTGACTGCGGCAAGCCCAAAGCCAAATGCTCCTGCAAGAAGAAAAAGAAGGGCAAGGAAACGCCCCAGCCCTTTCCCCAGGACGGAGTGGTGCGCATCCGCCGGGAGGTCAAGGGCCGCAAAGGAAAAACGGCCATCGCTATATTCGGCCTGCCCCTGGAAGGATCGGACTTGAAGGATTTCGCCAAGTTCTTGAAGCAGAAATGCGGGTCGGGGGGCTCCGTCAAGGACGGCGTGATCATCATCCAGGGCGACCACCGGGAAGCCGCCGCCGAAGCCATCAAGGAAAAGGGCTACAAAGTCAAGCTGGCGGGGGGATGATTGAAGAAGGACGCCGCAAATTAAAAGGCTATTCAATAGCCTGACTTTCAAATTTTTTTATAACCTTTTTTAAATGCTCGTTATCTTCTTCCAACAATTGGATGCACAGGTCTTTTTCCTTTGAAAACTCGTTGGATTTGACGGCCTTTAACGAGGCGATTCTTCTACTATTTTCCTGAATTGTCTTTTCAAACTCATCAACATATTGGTCGCCGGTGGCTGTCACGATGCTGCTTAGGAGCAGATGCCTGGGGTCTTCTATGGTGTAGTACTTGTGGATCAGTTCCAAGAACAAATCCGGGTTTACATTGACGATTTCGCCCCGCAGATCATTCAAGGCCTCTACGAACGATGCGTTGTTGCGAAAAAAATCAGCTAAATCAAAAGCCAGATGGCAGGCGTAATAGTCCCCTTGTCTCACAAGGCTATAGAGAGAGCGCAAAAACTTCCAGGATTCTTCTCCGATCAGTTTTTTAGGAGTCTGATGCTTCAGCCTCTCTTGCTCATCCATGGATTGCATCCTGGCGATGATCGCCTGATAATGGGCTGAATTGGGCTCGGCGATAAAATCGTCCCATATGCTGTTTTGAGCCTGGGCAAAAACCGGTGGGGCAGTCAGGAATACGGTCAACAGAATGAACAGGTTCGAATATAAGGGGCGTTTCATCCGGGTGATTGCCTCCGAATTTTCAGAATCAATTTATTTGATAACCAATTAGATTTTATATGCTTATATATGCATTCTCACGCAAGGCATGGGAATGAGTTCTAGTTATGTATGCATTCCACGCAAGTCATGGGCATGAGTATTTAACCAGGGCCTGCCGTCCGCCGGAATTGCTGGGTTCCTACTGTCTTCAGCGGCCGCACCTACTGTTGCTAAAGCAACCCTGGCACGATACTGCTGTGCCAGGGCCACCCAAAAAAAGGGCAAGGACGCTGGATTCCCGCTAAAAGCATGCGGAAATGACGGACGGGGCGAACCCCGCGCCTATTGGATTACGATAAATGATTTAACCTTTTTGACGCCTTCCACGGACCTGGCGATGGCGATGGCCCGGTCCCTGTCCGCGGGGCTGTCCACGATTCCCAAAAGCACCACGTGGCCCAGCACGCTTTCAATCTTGACCTGGGTGGATTCAAAATCTTTGGCCTTGATCAGCTGGGTGCGGATTTTGGCGGCAAGGGCCGTGTCGTCCACGGATTCGCCCAAGGTTTTGTCATTAACGTTCAGCAGATAGGTTTTGACGGACCTAACGCCCTCTTCCGCCTTGGCATGGGCTACGGCGACATCCTTTTGCAGGTCTTTTTCTACAATGCCGATGAGGTAGGCCGTGCCGTTATATACGGACACGGAGATGTCCAGGCCTTTGACGGAATCGTCGGCCAGGAGCGCGTATTTGATGTTCGTCGCCCGTTTGGCGTCGTCCATTTGGGTTCCCAGGCTGCGTTCGTCCCTGGCGGCCCTGTAGGCGGAATAACAGCCGGACAGCATGACTGCGCAAAGCAAGAGCGCCGCAAGGGCAAGCCAACGTGATTTCTTCTGCATGACATCCTCCTTGAAATACGCAAAAGCGGCTTGCCGGGCCTCGCCCTATTCCGAGCAATCGTTTTTACCCAGAACCTCCCTGATTTTATGGGAAAGCTGTTCCAGGTTAAAGGGCTTCTGAATGAACCCGTTGCACCCCTTTTGCATGATCTCCACAGCCTGTCCGTTCAGGCTGTAGCCGCTGGATAAAAGAACTCTGACCGCGGGATCGATGAGCTTCAACTGATCGTAAACCTCCTCGCCCGTCATATCAGGCATTATCATATCCAGGATGACCATGTCGATTTCCCGGTGGCTTTCCTTGAAGATTTCCAGGGCGGTTCTGGCGTTGCCGGCCAGGTGGACCTGATAGCCCAGGGCCTTGAGAATTTCTCCGCCCGTCTTGATGATAACGTCCTCGTCGTCCACCAACAGCAGGGTTTCGCTGCCGTACAGGATTCCCAGGGAGGCTTTTTCCTCCATCGCAACCTCGGTTTTGGCTGCGGCGGGCAGGTAGATATTGAAGGTGGCGCCCTTGCCCGGGGCGCTGTATACGGTGAGCATGCCCTGGTGATTCTTGATGATTCCGTAGGCTGAGGAAAGCCCCAGGCCTGTGCCCCGGCTTACGTCCTTGGTGGTGAAAAAGGGATCGAAAACCTTTTGCTGGGTGGCTTCGTCCATGCCGTGGCCCGTATCGGTGACGGATACCTTGATGTATTTTCCCGGCTCCAGGGAGTAGGGCTTCACGAATATTTCGTCCAACTGGATGTTTTGAGTCTGGATATACAGGTCGCCCCCGTCCGGCATGGCCTGCCCGGCGTTGACGAATAAATTCAAGAGCACCTGCTCCAACTGTCCGGAGTCGGCGTCCACGGCCCAGGAGCCCTGGAAGTCCCGGTGAATGGTGACCTCCTTGGCGGCCCGGCCGAACATATGGAGGGTTTTGTCCACCAGCTTGTTCATGTCCAGGGTCCTGACCTCGTATTTCCCCCCCCGGGCGAAGCCCAGGAGCTGGCGGGTCAGGCCGGTGGCGGCGGCGATGTACGCCTCCATGTCCTGGATGCGGCCGTAATGGGGATGGACGGGCTCCAGATCCTGCAGCATGAGGCTGACGTTTCCCTGCAGCCCGGTGAGGAGGTTGTTGAAGTCATGAGCCACGCCGCCGGCCAGAGTGCCGATGGCCTCCAGCTTTTGAGCCTGCGTGAGCTTCTTTTCCAGCCTGTCCTTTTCCTTTTGGGCTTCCAGAATGTGGGAGATGTCCCGGCAGATGCACCGGAACCCGGCCGGCTTGCCGTCCACGGTCTTTAAGGAGGCGGACATCTGGATCTGCACCGGAGTTCCGTCCAGCTTGACCACCTGATACTGAACCACCCGGGCGGGCTCGCCTGTCCGGTAGATGCGGTTAAACATCTCAAACAGCTGGCTTGCGGTTTCGGAGCGGGTGTACTGGCGGTAGCCCAGGCCCAGCATTTCCTCCCGGGACAGGCCGTAGATGCGGCATAAGGCGTCGTTGACGAAAATCAGATTGCCTTCAAGGTCCAGCTCAAAAAAGCCTTCCTGCAGGCTGTCCAGCATGGTCTGGTATTTCAGCTCGGACTCCACCAGAGCTTTGAGAGCGGCCTTCCTCCGGGTTATGTCCGTGGCGATCATGGTCAGGTCGGGAGGCTTTCCCTCCATTTCAATGGGTGTGATCCTGACTTCATACCACGACTTGATGGACTGGTTGGGTCCCGCGGCCTTGACTTCCAGGTCTCCCGCCCGGCCCGTCTCCAGCACCTGGCGTATGGCTTTGTCCAGGTTGGTTCTGAATTTGGAGGAGATATAAGTCAAAACGCTGGAGCCCAGGACCATTTCCACAGGAGTTCCGTCCAGGGTGCGGTTGAGAGCCAGGATACGCCCTTCGGAGTCCAGGCGCATCACGATTTCAGGCAGGCTGCGCACCAGGGAGCGATAGCTTTCCTTGGCCGCCGCCAGCTTTTCAAGGGCGCCGTTTTTTTCTTTCAGGGATGCATCCCGGCTGTACAGACTGGCCACGGTTTGGGCCAGAAATCGAAGGTGGTCCAACAGTTTGTGCATGCTCATGCGGGGAATCCGGGTCAAAGCGTCCAGATAGCTTTCCTGGTTGTAGCCGTATTCCCGGCAGATTTCCGCGAACTTCTTGGGATCAGGATCCTCTTGGGTGAGTGCCTGGCCCGCAATGAGGGTGAACACCTGTTTGCCGTCATGAAAAATGGGAAGGGCTGCATCGGTGAGCCCAAAGCCGCAAATCCTGGCTGCTGGGTTGTCCCCTCCATCCATGGATGCCAGAAGGCTGAGGCAGTTGTCGCGGCAAACTCGCCCGGACCGGGCGTCGGAAAGGTGAAAGCCCTTGCACAAAGACTGCCAACCGGCCTGGGCCGCCGTCCGGCCTTCAGGATAGGTCAGAAGGCTGACGCTGACGCCCGTGGCCCGAAAAAACCCCGCCAAAACGGAATCCATCTCCTCCAAGGCCGGAGGCGTTCCGTGGGCGTTGTCAGCCAGGTTGTGTATGGGATGCCGCCCTGCTTTGTTCGACGTGTTTTCAGATAGTTGCGACTCTACGGAACTACGTTTAGAATCCTCCATGGCTCCCCCCAGGTGAAGTTAATCAGCCTGCCCATAGCATTCTTAAGTATGTTTACTTTAGTTTATTACACATAAAGTGCGAGATATTCAAGAGATTTGTTATTGGCCGTCGTCTAATAGCGTCCGAATGCTTCGCGCTATCTTTTTAATGTCAAGGGGTTTTACAATGATGTCGATTTTCTTCCCGTCCCCCGGAATGCCCTGAAGCCGTCCTTCAGTCTGGTTTGCAACCAGAGAAGCGGGCATGCCTGGTTTGGTCCGGCGAACGGCGTTGATCAGGTTTTGACCGGTCATGTCATCCAAGGCCTCGTCGGTCAAAAGCAGATCAAATCCGGACGGATTCGCATTAAGGATTTCCAAGGCTTCTTTGCCCGAACCGGCCGAGGCTGCAGTGTAGCCCAATTGAGCGAGCATTTTTGCGGATATGTCCCGGACCTGTTTTTCTCCGCCTACAAGGAGCAGGCTTTCGCATCCTTTTGGCAGCGGGATGGAAGCGCTTTCCGGGGCGCTTCCGGGATTCTTTGCGGCCACCGGCAACAGGATGGTAAAAACGCTGCCTTTGCCAAGTTCGCTTTCCACGGTAATGGCGCCGTTGTATTTGGCCACAATGCCGTGGACCACGGCAAGGCCCATGCCGGAGCCTTTTTCCGGCCCCTTGGTGGTGAAATACGGCTCAAAAATCCGGTCCTTGACGGCGTCGTCCATGCCCCCGCCGCTATCGCTGATGCACAGGCGCACATAGTCTCCGGGCTTCAATCGGGTATGGAGGTTCAGATCCTCCCAGCCGATGGAGCACTGTTTCAGGGATACGCCCAGCACGCCGCCGCGGCCTCGCATGGACTGGTAGGCGTTGGTGCAAAGGTTCATCACAACCTGATGAATCTGGGTTTGGTCCGCCAAAACCACGCCGCCGTCTTCGTTGATATCCGTATGAAGCTGCACATTGTGCGGCAGGGAGGACCGGATCAGGCTCAGGGCGTCCTTCACCACCGGCTGGATGCGCATGGGCAATAGCTTCTCCTTTTTGCGGCGGCTGAAGGCCAGGATTTGATCCACCAGTTTTTGAGCCCGTTCCGCCGCCGACAGCACTTCCTTGAGGTTGCCCTGGGCGAACGGGTTGTCGCCCACCTCGGACAGGGTCATCTCCACATAGCCGATGATGGGATACAAAATATTGTTAAAATCGTGAGCCACGCCGCCGGCCAAGGCGCCCAGGGCCTCCATTTTATGCGTCTGGCTGAGTTGCTGCTCCAGCCGGATTTTTTCCTCCCGGGCGATTTTACTGGCTGTGACGTCTTCGATGAAATTTTGAAAATACGCCACGGATTTGTTTCCGTATTCATCGGATTCATACATGGAATGGGGAATAAGGCGCAGCCAGACAACTTCTTTTGCGGCGTTGAATATGCGGATTTCATAAGGGTCCACAGGCTCCAGGGTGGCGATGGCCCGGGTGCGGTTTTCCAGGATTACGCCGTAATCATCAGGGTGAACCATATCTATGTAGCTGCGCCCTTGCCATGCGCTTCGCTCATACCCGGTTATTTCCGCCATCTTTTCATTGGCGTAAATAATGCAACCGTTGGTGTCGGAGATCATCATGCCGATGGGCGCGGACTCGATGAAATTTCTGTACCGCTCCTCGCTTTTTCGCAAAGCCTGCTCGGCCCAATGCTGGTGGGTCAGATTCCTGGAAACTCCCCTGACGCCGGTTATACGGCCGTCTTCGTCCAGGATGGGCAGGCCGCTGACCGCCAGGATCACTTCTCCGCCGTCCTTGCGAAGGACGGGAATCTCAACGTCCCTGAATGGCTCGCCCGAGTCCAGAACCCGCCGGATGCAAGGCTCCAGCAGGGCCTCCCCGTCTTGGGGGGTTATGATTCGGGACAAATTTTCGCCGATCAGTGCTTCAGGAGGGCGTCCAATCATAAAACGGACGGACGGGCTGCTGAATATACAGTTTCCTTCGGGACAGACTTCCCACATCCAATCGCCGGTAATATCCAGCAGGGAATCAAACCGATCCTTGGCCAGGGCCGATTCCCCGCATTGGGAAGTCGCTTTTTCCATGAATGCTCCGGATTCAAGATAATAGCGGCTATCTTCCACCAAGCCATTTACAAAAACAGCCTTCCTGGCCGTCAAACTCCTCCGCGATGCATGATGCAGGACGCGGGGGAAATGTACTGACAATGAATTGCACGACGCCGGATCAGCGGGCTACTTGGCCGCTTCCCTTCCGGCCCGGTATATGCTTCTTAGCATTGGGCTGAAGATCATGACCATGCTCTTCTTGACCCAGTCCTTGTACTCACTGCTTTTGGGGGGCAACCCCAATACCATGGCCTGGCAATAGCTGGCGCCCAGATAATGCATCACCAACGCATTGAACGCGTCCTGGAAGCGCAACGTCAGGTCCGGAGGGGTCGTGGGGGGGAAATTCTTTTTAACGTTCTCAAGGGTTCCCTGCAGCATGCCTATAATATACTCATACCCGGGAATGGGCTCCTCGCCGCTGTCCTGGGGGAGATTCAGGGCGATAATCTTCAGGGATTCGGGCCTTTCATCATAAAAAACGAATAGCTCTTCCAGATAAAACTCCAGGCCGGCCTCAGCCCGCATGTCCGCGGTTTGGGAAAGCCAGGCCGCACTGGCATCTTCAATATCCTGGCAAATTTCCTTAAGGATGGTCTCAAACAGGATGGCTTTGCTGGGAAAATGATAACGAATTATGCCGTGTTCAAACTCTCCCTCCGACGCTATCATCCGGATGCTGGCGGAATGGTACGGCTGCCTGGAAAACACGGTCCTTGCCGCTTCGACAATTCTTTCCCGGGTGGCCTGCCCTCGGCTTAACACGGCCCTATTCTCCTGCGTTGTTTTTGTTTTGGCGCTCATAGGTTAGCCTTGTGGATGGATTGGGATCTGACAGTGGTATCCATAACCAATAGCAGAAGTGTAGACCGGGAATATGGGTCTGTCAACTTGCGTCATGACGATAATCGGCTTGACACAGGGCGTGTTTTTGGGCCACATTAGTTTTACGACCGTGAAACACCTTGTTATTCGGGACCCTACGGCTTTCAGGCCCCACTAGTCAAACCATTGGATAGATGAATTTTTTTTGGAATTTTCAGCGGTTTTTCCGGGATTTTTCCCTTTTCATCGAATTTTTTCGGCCGCAGGTCCTTTTGGGGCCTTGGCCTGGATAAGTTATTTGAGAAGTCATCCGGCAAACGTTTTAACCCTCACGTCTGACAAAATGCGGGAAAAAATCGAGCCTGCACGCCAGTTCCTTAAGGAGGAAAAATGAGTTACCAGGACATTCTGTATGATGTGGAAGACGGCATATTGACCATCACTCTCAATCGGCCGGACCGGTTGAACGCCTTTACCATCACCATGAAAAGCGAAATCATTGACGCCCTGGATCGGGCCGACAATGACGATGACGTCCGGGCCATCATATTTACGGGAGCTGGCCGGGCTTTTTGCGCTGGCATGGAGCTGGGCGCAGAAGGCAACATTTTCGGGTACGAAATCCCCCAAAAGGAGCCCTATAACATAGAGGAAATCAGGGATTCGGGCGGCGAGGTGAGCCTGCGGATTTACGACTGCAAAAAGCCGGTCATCGCGGCCATCAACGGGCCGGCCGTGGGCGTGGGCATTACCATGACGCTTGGCATGGACTTCCGGCTGGCGTCTGAAAAAGCCAAGCTGGGTTTTGTGTTCTCCCAAAGGGGGCTTTGCATCGAGGCCTGCTCCAGCTGGTTTTTGCCCCGGATCGTGGGCGTTTCCCAGGCTTTGGAATGGGCCTATTCCGGGGAGGTCTTCCCGGCCCAGGAAGGCAAGGACGGCGGCCTGATCCGCTCGCTCCACGCGCCCGAGGATCTCTTGCCCGCAGCCAAAGCCCTGGCCAAGAAATTTACGGAAAAAACCGCGCCCATTTCCATCGCGCTCAACCGCCAGCTTATGTACAAAATGATGGGCGCTTCCCATCCCATGGACGCCCACAACATGGACTCCCGGTCGATTTACTATGCCAGCGAAACGGACGGCAAGGAAGGCGTCATGTCCTTCCTGGAAAAACGGGCGCCGGAATTTAAGGTCAAGGTGTCCGACGGCATGCCCTATTTCTACCCCTGGTGGACTCCCCGCAAGCCGGAGTAAAAGAACGATCCCACAAAGCATTGATTCACAAATGCCGGAGCGCGGCGAAAGCGCTCCGGCCTTTTCCAATTCCGGCAATTATTTCGGCGGACATTTATGAATCCGTTATGGGCGAATGAGCAGGCCATTGGTCAGGAATTCGAATAACAGAGCCAGCTCGCGCTCTCTGTCTTGATCCGGATCAATGGTGCGCGCATAGGTGAAAGCCTGAGAAATCTTGAAAAGGGCGTATCCAATAAGCCGTTCATCCGTGTCGCGGAAAAGGCCCTTTTCACCCCCGTCCCGGAGGATGTCGGCGATGATGTCCACCATGCCTTGTTCCACCACGGCCTGAAACCGCTTGTTTAAAAATGGAGAGTAAAGCCCCTCGTTGTTTTGCAGCACACGCACCATAAAATTGTCCTGGGAAAAATAGTCAAAGGCGATTTCCAGGATGCGCCTCAGCTTGACCAGCGGGTCTTCTACGGAGCCTAATTTTCTAAAGATTTCCTTTCTTGCAGCCAGGGCCTCGCTGATAAACAGCCCGACAAACAGATCCTCTTTGCTTTTAAAATGCTGGTACAAAGTTTTTTTAGACATCTGCACATCCTTGCAGATTTCGTCCATGGTGGTTTTTTTAAAGCCGAATCTGTCAAACCGCCGCCGGGCCGCATCAAATATTTTCCGTTCCGTCTCGTTCATTAGTCTTTTCCCTGGCAGGCTCTCTCGCCCGCAAGGCCCTGTCCACAATTATAAAAATAGAAAACTGATTCGTTCTCTTTGTAACCGTGCAATGGATATCTATGCAAGAATATTTTCGAGGCCGGAGGACAGAGCGGCCGGAGCACAGCAAATCCGGGCAACATGCAATAAGCCGGGAGGCGTCCTTTGGAATGCGCGCCCGTCCCGGCTTATTGATGGATAAATATTGTGCGTTAAACTCCGTTCACAAGCAAAGACGGTTCGTGTCCCGGAATCAGATATCCTGGTTCGTCCTTGGGAACCATGGCTCGAATTTGGGACATGGCGTCGTAAAAGCCGAAAGAATCGTAAATGACCGTGTGGGGAATAGCGGGGCCGTATATCGAAGAGCCCTGGGGAATGGCGTGCTTGGCGCCGTGCATGTCCGTCACCTCAGTGGATTGGGGAAAGGCCAGAAAGTTGAACAAGGCGATATCCCCAAGCAATACCACGTTTCCCTTGGCTGTGTTTACGCACACAACCTGGCTGCCCTGACTGTGCCCGCCGGGCATTTTGTACAGGCGCACCCCTTCATCCACGTCCAGGATTCCGTCCGCAAACGAAATCTTGAAATTTCTTAACTCCTCGATAATTCCTTCATCGTAATCGTTCCGGATTTTCTGATGGGGGTAAGGGCTTAATAGATTATGCCACTCATCCTTTTGAAAAATAAAACGGGCTTTTGGGAACAACCCGCAATTACCCGCATGGTCGTTGTGGAGATGGGTCAGGATGACCGTCTCGATATCCTCCCTGGAAAGCCCGTTCTCCTTCAAAGCCGCTTCCACGAAAGGGGCGCCGCCTTCGGCCGGCAGCATTCCCCACGCCTTGCCGTCCACAATGAACTTTTCATTGATGCCCGTGTCCACCAGAATGACCCTATCCCTGCTCTTTAAAAGAAATCCCAGATAGGGGGCGGCCATGGAAAAGTCCTCTTCCAGGGGAGGACTCATGGGCGGCCAGACCAATGATAAAGACGCCTCGATTTTCCCGAAATACAATACCTTGATTTCCCACTCTTTCATCATTTTTCTCCTTTGCCGGGGGTTCCCGCCGGCGGGTCTGAGAGTATCAACCGCAGGCGGATTTTTTCATCTCAATGCCTTGGGGAAGCTCAGGGACGCAGTCCACGCCGTCGCCGGGACAGTCGATAATGCAAAGCAGCTCCACGGGCTCGTCGCCCTTGACCACGCCCTTGTGCGGCTCGTTTTCGTAAAAGTAAACCGTGTCTCCGGGGCCAGCCTCCACCACTTCTCCGTCGCCGTTTTCAAACACCATGGTTCCGGAAAGAATATGGGGCGACTGGATGTACTTGTGCTCGTGCAGGGGCATGGCCTCCAAGGGAAGCCCGGGCTGCAAGGTGTATTTTCTCACCGCGTAACTATGCCGGTATTTGTCGTCCCCGACCTGATTACTGATAATCCATTGGATTTGATAAAATTTTTCAGGCAATCCAAAAGCCTTGCCCACGTCGATAAAATCCACGTCTTCCAGTTTGCGTAAAATCATTGGTTTTCTCCTTTGTTTGGGTTTGGGGTTTTGCTCAAGGTCCGCCGATTATTGATGAGGCGGGCGGCGGGGCTTGCGTTGCCATGAGAACTTGGGGCCGCGATAACAAATAAACTATTTTGGTTTTTCAGTTTCCACAAGATCAAAAAACAGGCCGCGCCGCCAGCCGGACACATAAAACTAAATTAGTTTTATAGTTTCCTACAGGAACAACAATCCCTTGTCAATAAAAATCCATAGCTGCTTATTGAGCCGACGCCCTCATCAAGGCTGGACGATCACCATGCAGCATATCCAGCCGGTTATTGGGGACCGTTGAAAAATCAGGGTCCTGGGAACGCCTTTCCAGGAGTATTCCACCTGGCCTTTCGCCTCTTTGCGGACGGTTTTCATGGCCGCGGCCATGGTGGGTTCATTTTGCTTTTCCGGGTTTGCAAAAATTTTCTGGGGCATATAGTGAATCACGGTGTTCAATTCCGGGGTCATGGCGAAAAAATGCATGCCTTTAGGCAGGTCAAAGCTCTTTTTGATAATCTCGGAAAGATCCTCCAGAAAGATGGAAACTCCCACCGCGCCCACGACGCGGTCTTCATCCAAGACAGGCGCGCCGCAAAAGACGGCCTTTTTTCCGGTGCTTCTGCTCACCAGGGGATGGGCGAATATTTTTTCCCCATTCATGAGCGGCTGAAAGTAATCCCGATCCTTGAGGTTTTTATCCACGAGGCCCTTTTCAGGGGTCCAATACTCGCCGTCCGGTTTGATAAACACAACCACCAGATGGGGGTGGGCTTCCTGATAGGCAGTAATGAGCGGACGCATGGACTCCCACTCGCCGGACCGCACCTGATTGGTTTGCGCCAGCATGTCCAGGTCAGCCGTAATGCTGGAAATATGCAGGTCCAGCAGGTTGGTAAAGGCGTTCAACAGGCTGTTTTCCAGGGGACGGGTTTGGGCGCTGTCCTCGGAAGCCCAGGCAAAGGGGCAGGCCAGGAGTCCAAAAAGCAATACGGCGATCACGACTTTTTTCATGGGTAACCTCCTGGGCGAGAGTTGCGTTAGTGGGTTGTTTGCTGCACGGCGGTGGTATAGCTTGAAATTGTATCAAAAAGGGATGGTTGGAATCAAAATAGTTTTTTTCATAGGGCGCCAACTGCAAGAAGGAATTCTGCCATTCCATCTATATCGAGCTATGGGCAGATGAAAATATGATAAAATCGGACCAAGTGTGATGTATTTCATTGACAAAGGATGAGCACTCTCTCAAATTGACCGCGGGTTGGTAATCCTTATTATAATTTTCTTAATAGAAATAACTTATAACACTGCTGGAAGAGGGCGACTTTTCCGCTGAAAAGGCGGTGAAGAGCGCCGGACAGGAGGAGTCATGGCCGCTATTAGAAAATCCTTGATACAACACAATTACTTGATATTAATAACCTTTTTATTGTTTATCGTCATTTTTTCGGGATGCCCTTTTGACGATGATGACGATTATCCTTTGCCGCAGGATCAAAAAAACGCGGCCGGCGTCAACAAAATTCCCGTTATTGTGGAATTAGATGGAACCGGGCAAGTGGCCACAGTCACCCAGGGGGACAAGGTGTACATCATAGACATCACCGGCGCCACGGGAACCCTGGACCCGGATTCCATAGACATCCTCAGCATTGAGGAGGTGAACGTCAGCTCCTACCCGCCCGGCGTGGCCTTCCCGGACGGATTCATCAAGTTCAAGGTCATTGGGCTGACCCTGGGCGAGACCATTACCGCGACCATCACGTTTCCCACGGCCTTTCCCGCCGGGTCTGAATATTACAAGGTGACCGAAGACGGATTTGTGAAATACAATAACGCGGTCGTCAACGGCGCCGTGACCACTCTTACCCTCACCGACGGCCTGGACGGAGACCTGGACAAGCTGAAAAACGGGGAAATTCTGGATCCCGGAGCGCCCAGTTGGGATTGGATATCAGAGGGTGAAGGCAAACTAGCCAAACTTGTTGCGAGAGGCCCCAATTTGATTGGCGCTATGGTTCGCATATTCGTCCCGTGCGCAGGCAACAATAATTCCAGGCTGATAAAAGGGAGCAACCCGGAAGCTAACACTCAGGTCTTTTTCATAAACACCTACGCTGCCGACACGGCCTGGACCGTTCTCACGGACAGCCTGCCTAATTGGGTGACCGTCACTCCCACAAGCGGGACGGGCTCCGGAAAGATTACGGTGAAATTCTATTACTATCTGATGCCGGACGGGACCAGCACTGTGAGCGTATTCTTACAGGATGACGCCGGTGAGGCCCAGGAGATAAGATACACGGTGGAAAAGGCCGATGCATCCGTCATGAAGGCGCCGGCGGGGTCCGTGGAGGAGCCAACGAATAACTCCACGGTGTCCGGCGTGGTTCCCATTTTCGGCTGGGCTGTGGACGACGGCGGCATTGAAAGCGTTTGGATCAGGAATGCGGACGACGATACTTTTTACGGCTACGGATTTTTGCTGGAATCGCCCACGCCGGACATTGAAAAGCAATACCCCGATTATCCCGGGTCGGGCTATGCCAAATGGTATTTTGACTGGTCCACGCTGAATCTTGCGGACGGCGCCTATAATCTTGAAGTGATAGCCTGGGACTGGAATTACAATCAAACAACCATAGGAACCCTGGCCCTGACCGTGGACAACGCCAATGCAACCGCGCCCTTTGGGAGGATTGAAACGCCCATTCCCATGATGGCGTCCATGCCCGACCCTAACACGGGCGCTTCGTTCGATCATGAGGGGTGGGCGCTCACGCCCCTGCCCAATACCATCCCCACGGACGGCTCCACCATCAACGTGTATCTGGACGGGCTGTACATCGGGCATTTGGATGAATACAATCAATACAATTCCACTCCAGCCATAGCCTTTCCCGCGCTGAACAACCGCAATGGCGCAGGAGGCGGATGCACTTTGGACTTGACCGGGCTGCGCAACGGCGTCCATTCCCTGGAATGGATCATTTACGACGATGCCGGAAACGCAGGAAGCACGGGCAAACGCTATTTTGTGGTGGAAAATTAGGAATGATTTCATAATCGCAACTGAAGGGCGCCTGTTACCTTGGGCGCCCTTTCTTTTTCCTGCAATTCCAAACGCAACCTTGATTGCATACCCGGCAAGGCTGTGCTAATGTCCGGGCATCAGGTTGGAGTGCAACCGGAATTCTGGCCTTTCCGTGGGGGACGGAGGGCCGTTGAACCTTCAAGCCACGACGGACGTCCATGCGCCTTGCATTTGTCTTCAATCCCTTTTCCTACAAGTTGCACGAAGAAAATCTTCGCATAGTGCAGCGTTATTTCGGACTGTTTCCGCCCTTGTCCATGGCGTGGGTTGCGGGCATCGCGGAGCGCGCAGGCCATGAGGTGACCTTTATCGACGCCCGGACCCTGCGGCTGACGCCCGACGAAGTGGTCGCCCGGCTAAAGGCGTTCCGCCCGGACATGGTGGGGTTTATGATGACCACCTACATGTTCCGGGAGACCCTCCAGTGGATTCGGCACGTCAAGGAAAACCTGCCCAGGGTGCGGGTCATTGTGGGCGGCTACAATCTGCGGGTGTATCCTGAGGAATCGGTCATGCCCCCGGAAATCGATTACGGGTGCTTTAACTCCGCCTACTATACGGTCCCCGGCCTTTTGGAAGCCCTGGAAAATAACCATGACCTGTCCGACGTCCCCGGCCTGATTTACAAGCAGGGAACCAAGGTGATCCAAACCGAATACGGCCCGGAGCCCCATTTTAACGATTATCCCAACCCGGCCAGGCACTTGCTGCCCAACGAGTTGTACGCGGAATTTCCCACGGAGCGGAAAAATTTTACGGTCATGGTCACCAGCAAGGGCTGCCCCATGAACTGCCTGTTCTGCGAGGCCAGAAGCACGCCGTACAATCCCCGGAGCATCCAGACCGTGGTGGACGAAATCCAGGAATGCTATGACGTTCACGGCGTGCGCGAGATCGACATTTTCGACTACGAATTTTTGGTGGACCGCAAACGGGCCATGGGCATTTGCGAGGAGATCATCCGCCGGGACTTGGATATATTGTGGGCCTGCCGGGCGCGCATCGACTCTTTGGACGAGGATTTGCTGGCCCGTATGAAGGAATCCGGCTGCGGCCGGGTGTATTTGGGCATCGAGTCGGGCCTGCAGGAAATGCTGGACCGGGTGAACAAGGGCATCACCATCGAACAGGTTCGCCGGTCCGTGGACATGACCAAGGCCCACGGCATCAAGACCCTGGGATTTTTCATGACCGGCCTGCCCGGCGAGACCAGGCAGACCGTCAAGGAAACGCTCAAATTCGCCACCAGCCTGGGCCTGGATTACGTCCAGTTTTCCAAAACCACGGCCAAGCCTTTAACCAGCATGTGGCACGACATGGTCAAGGAATCGGGCTACGATTACTGGAAGGAATACATTTTGGGAAACGCCGAGGAGGCCCCTTTGCCAAGGCCCTGGACCGAGCTTTCCAACGACGAGATAGACCGGCTGACCAAAAAGGCGTACCAAAAGTTTCATTCACGGCCTTTTTTCCTGCTCAAGCACGCCCTGGCCGTGCGCTCCTTTGACGAGTTCAAGCGCAAGTTCCTGGCATGGCTGGAAATGCAGTTTCGGCAGGAGGCGGTTTCTCGGCCGGACGAGCATTTTGTCGCATACGAGGAAAACCGGCGAAAACGGAAAAAACTTCGAAAACAATCCTGACGGACGGCCATGAACATTGTCTTGGTTTATAAGGGAAGGTACGTGATCCGCCAGGCCCTGGACCTGGAAACCCTGGCCGCCGTCCTGAAGGCGGGCGGGCGCCGGGTAAGTCTGGTTCACGACCCGGATCCTTTCGGCGTCACCGACAACGTGTTTCAAATCCCCGCCCTGGCCAAGCGTTTTTCATCTTCCGAGAAAATCGCCCAAAAAATCCTGAAAGCCAAACCGGACGCAGCGGTCTTTTCCGCCCTGCCGAACACCCTGGACTTCTGCCTGAAAACCGCCGGATTGGTAAAGCAGAGGTCAACGGCGCCTGTAATTTTCTTAGGCCTGCACCCGACCTTGTCGCCTGAGTACGTCCTCGGGCGGGACGTCGTGGACTATGTGATTGAGGGGGAGGCGGAAGAATCGCTGCCAGCCCTGCTGGACGCCCTGGAAAAGGGAGAAAGCCCGGAAAATATCGCGGGGCTTTGGCGGAAGGATGGCGGGGCCATCATAAATAGTCCGCCCGGACCTCCGGTGAACCTGGACGCCCTGCCCCTGCCGGACAAGGATCTGTTCGCCCCCCGGGAAAAGCACGATTACAGCTACGCCGCCATGGTCAGCCGAGGCTGCCCGTTTTCGTGCACCTATTGCGAGGAAACCTGCATCAAGCAAAAATGCGGGCCCAAGTATTTCCGACGAAAAAGCGTAGAATCGGTCATGGCCGAGTTGACGGCGGCCAGGGCGAAATACGGGTTCCGTGAGGTCATCTTCAAGGACTCCTATCTTTCGGGCGACGAGGACTGGCTGGCCCGGCTCATGGCGGAATACAAAAGCCGCATAAGACTGCCGTTCAAATGCTTTTGCACCATTTCAGGCTTTACGGAAAACACGGCCATGCTGCTGAAGCAGGGCGGATGCTACGGCATTGAGTTCGGCCTCCAGACCTGGAACGAAGCCATCCGGCGGGACGTTTTAAACCGCAAGGAAACCAACGCCCAGGCCCGGGAGGTCTTTGGGCTGTGCGACGCCTGGCGGCTTCGCTACGACGTGGACCACATGTTCAACCTGCCCGGCGAAAGCGCAAACGACCACGTGTTGGGAGCGAGGGAGTATAAAAAGCTGAAGTATCTCAACCGCATCAAAGTGCATTATCTGGTGTACCTGCCCGGCGCGCCCATTGTGGACGCCGGCGTGCAAGCGGGATTGTTGACGCAAAAAGACGCTTCGGCCTTGCATCGAGGCGTGGGCAGCGATTTTTACGATCAGCAATTCGGCGATCCCGGAAACAAGGAACTGGCGGCGGGCTTCGGCGCCCTGTACAAGATGCTGCCTTTCATCCCGGCGCCCATGCTGGAACGGGTTCTGGAAGGGAATAAAATCCCCTTGCTGGGAAAAATCCCCGCGCCGGTCATGGCCGGCGTGCAGGCGGCCAGGGCCTTGCAAACGCGGGATTTGCGGTTTGCATTGTATCTGAGGAAATATCCGGCCCAACTATTTTGGGAAGCCATGAAGCGGATGGGCGAATCATGAGCAAGGGCGCGCGTCCATTCCGAGCGCAATGGATGTCCGTGGGCGCGGCGGTTTTGGCTTCGGCCCTTTTGTATTGGATCTTGCTCCGAACCAGCGACCTGGATTTCGCCGGATTATGGAAGGCGTGGCGCAACGCCAATCTGCCTTTGGTCTGCGGGGTCCTGATTTTTTCCCTGTTTGTGCACATTGTTCTTGGGGCGGATAAATTATGGCGGGTGCTTAAAGCCATGGGGTTTGACCTGCCTTGGACTTTGGTTTTGAAAATCCGGCTGGGCGCAGGGCCGTTGCGGGCCTTAATGCCCGTGGACATGGGCGAGGTGTTGAACATCGCCTTTTTTAGGCAATACAGCAAAATCCCCCTGGGCGACGCCTCGGGCGCGTGTTTGTTCGACCGGGGGCTGAATTTTATGGGCTCCGCGTTCTGGCTCACGGCCGGACTGATTATGCTGCCCATGGAAAGCCAGAGCGCGGCCGCTCAAGCCCTGGGCATAGCTGCGGCGGGGGCGCTCTACGGCGTTTTCGTGTTTGCAACGTCCATACACGGGGCCGTCGTAGGGCTGGCGGTAAAGCTGCATCCCAAAGTAGGGCGGTTCGCGCAAGGAGTGTTGTCGCCGTTTAAAGACTGCCCGGCTGGGCGCAAGCTGTTTTTAATGGGCTACGGCATTGTATTCCAGGCGCGGCCCTTGATCGTGTGCTATTTTTTGTTCGTCGCCCTGGGCGTGCAGCCGCCCCTGGACGTATTCATCGCCTTCGCCTCGTTGGCCGTGTTTGCCGGGCACATCCCCACGGCAGCGGGGATCGGCCCCCGGGAGGCGGCTTTGATGGTTTTATTTCAAGGCCTGGCCCCGGCCGGGACGATTTTCGCCGTGGGCGCGGCCATGAGCCTTTTCGTCCACGTCATCCCCATGATCGCGGGCCTGCCCTGGCTGCCCTGGTTTTTGCGCGGCCTGTCTGGCGCTGAAAGCGGACAAAATCCATGAAAGTTTTGCTGATAAATCCCCGGGCCACCTATTGCGGAGAGATTTCCCAAAAATGCTATCCGCCGGTGAGCCTGTTATACTTGGCGGCGTCCCTGCGTCAGGCCGGGCATGAGCCCCACGTGCTGGACGCCAACGCCTTCGGCCTCAGCGACGAGACGGTTTTCGCCGAGATTCAAGAGATATCGCCGGATCTGACGGGGATCTCGGTATATTCCGAAATACTGCCCCAGGTTTACGGCCTGGCCGATCTGGCGAAAAAAGCCGCGCCCCAATGCAAGTTGATCCTGGGCGGACCTCACGCCACGGCGATTCCCAGGGAATGCCTGGACCAGTTCCCCCAGGCGGATTTCATCCTCACAGGCGAGGCGGAAGATTCCCTGCCCATGCTGTGCCAAGCAATAGAAACCGGGGACAGGCTGGAAGCCATTCCCGGCTTGTATTTCCGTAAGGAAGGCGCCATCGTCCAGGGGCCGAAGCACGTATTCCCGGACGTCCACGCCATCCCCTGGCCGGCCAAGGATCTGGCCGCCCGAGCCTACGAAAAAAAGCGCTACCACTCCCTGCTGGTGCGCAAACGCCCGGTGGACACTCTGTTCACCAGCCGGGGCTGTCCGTTCTCGTGCGGGTTCTGCTACAACTTCCGCAAGCATTACCGGGCCAGAAAGCCCGAAGATGTGGTGCAGGAACTGGCCGCCATAAGGGACCGGGGCATCCGGGACGTGGAAATCTGCGACGACACCTTTACGGTCAACGAAGACCGGGCTTTGGCCATTTTCGACCTGATCGTCAAGGAGCGGCTGGACATCTCCTTTCGCATCAAAAGCCGGGTGGACGTATTTACGGAAAAACTGGCCAAGGCCGGCAAAAAGGCCGGGGTGTATCTGGTTGCTTTCGGCATGGAGTCGGGCTCCCAGAGAATTCTGGACGCCATGAACAAAAAAATCACCCTGGAACAAAGCGCGGAAGCCTGCCGACTCACCAAAAAATACGGCATCGCCGCCCACTCAAGCTGGGTGATCGGGTATCCGGGCGAGACGCCCGGCGACGTGGAAGACACGGTTCAGTTCATCCTGAAAAACAAGCCCGCCACCGCCAACCTGGCCGTGCTGCGGCCTTACCCCAACACGCCTGCTTATGAAATCGCCAAAGCCTCCGGCGACCTCATGGGCCAGTGGAGCCCCCACGCGCCGGACATGCCCTGGGTGCGCCTGCCTTGGGCCCAAGACAAGAAGATCCTGGACGACTTGTGCACCCGATCCATCAAACGCATCTACTTCACGCCCTATTACACAGCCGCCTTCGCCCGCCGCATGATCGCCGGCGCCAACTGGACTTTGTTCGCCTACGCGGTCCAGGAAGCCCAAAAGGTTTTGGGGTTGAAAAGGAAAGAAAATAAGGAGTAGAGTAAGTTTAAAGGAGGCGCCTTATGAAAGCCGTAACATTCACAGACGCCAAAAGGACTCTGAGCAGAATAATGGAAGAAGTCTGCGAGGACCATGATCCCACGATCATTACTAGAGCCGGAGGAGAAGCGGTGGTTCTCATATCCCTGGAAGAATACTCTTCTATAGAGGAAACCATGTACCTGCTTCAATCCTCCAACAACGCCAAGCGATTGATGGAATCCATAGCCCAACTGGAAAACGGAAAAGGCATAGAAAAACAGCTGGTTGACTTCGATCTATAAGTCGGTCCATTCATTCACATCCACCTGAAACTCGTCTTGAACCCAATATTTGCCCGTTTCAATGGTAGTTTCGTAACTATCAAGGTCTTTGGGCAACAAGTCGTCATTCTCGATTTTGTGCTCATAATAAAACCTCAAAAAATGAATAGGCGCGGGAGAGTATTGCACGATTTCAATGGATTGAGGCTTTTCCATCAGATCGGTCCCTCCGATTAAAACCTTTTTTCCCGCGGGATTATGGCGCCCTTTTAATTCAACCCTGGACTTGACGACGGGAACCAATTTTTTGTACTCGTTCACAAAAAAGAAAAACAAGTCCAGGGGCTTTTCATCCTCCCCCGCTGACTGCTCGATATCGTACGCCCATCCGACGCAGGATCCGTAACCTGTCCTGTACATCAGCCAATGCCAAAAATGCGTGTCCATTGAGGGGACGTTTTCTATAATCCCATGGGCGCGCAACGCGGCGTAATAGCCATGGATATATTGTTCCAACTCGTAAATGGACTCGTTCCTGACGAATGTCATGGGCCGCCTTTCAGCCCTTTCCAGCAACGTGAAGATGTTCTCTTTCGGTTGAGATTCGGATTGATGTGGATTGTTCGCCATGCTCCCCTCCCTTGGTTTGTCTGCTTGAGCCCCCCATGACTGTGGGATAGTTTAGCATACACTCCCACGAACATCCTGCAAAATTCAAGCAATTCGGTTTGATGAAACATTGTTGGTGCACTGCTTGGTGCGCTTTTGCACGCGCAAAGCGCGTTTTGGCAGGCGCCGGGGGTCTGCAAACACACGGCAAACAGGATCGCATCAGGCGGTATGCGGGCAGGGCAAGCCCTGCGCACCCGCTGGTCAAATTCAGCCTTTACCTGGGAGGCAGGTTTTCCTGGTTCAGAAAGCGGAAGATCTCCCGGGCGGCGATGGCGTGGGCCAGTTCATTGGGATGGTGATCCGTGGGGTTCACCCACAAATCATGGGCCTTATGTTGGGAAAACGCGGGAAGCAGATCAAGAACCGGAATGCCTTTGTTTGCTGCAAAGTCGCGCAGGAGAGCGTGGCATTTTTCAAACCGGTAGTTGTCAAAATCGTAGAGCAAAGGAAAAATCACCAAAACCATGCGGCCGCCCCGCCCCTCGACCTCTTTCGCCATGCTTTCCAAAATCTCCAGGCGCGGCCCTGCGTAATCCGGTTCATAGGCGTCCAGATAGGCCTGGGTGGTTTGCGTGTTCAGCCGGATTTTTTCAACCAAAGAGGCGGCCAGATTGACGCAAGCCAGGCGCTTCCTCCAGGGATTGTATTGGTTTTCGCCGTTATTCTGGTCGATAAAATCGCTGCCTGTGATGGATTCCCGCCCGGGCAGGCCCAGGTCGTTCAACACAAAGCCGTATATGACCAGGGGATAAGGCTGGAGGCTAAGCTCGTGAGCGCATATACTTGAAATAAAGCCCAGGTTCACGCCGGGCACGGAGCAATTTTTAATTTTCAGGTCGCGGCCCGCATCCTTAAACATTTTTTCCAAACGGCGGAAGCAGACATCTTCATATTTGACTCCGGCGCCGGTCATGAAGGAATCGCCCAGGCCCAGGGCGTCAAACCGCTTGCCGTCCAGGTAATTCTTGGGAGCGCCCGGAGGCAGGCGATACTTTTCCCGGGCGAAGTTGTAATCCAGGCCGTAAACGGGAGTTTCTCCGTCCATCCGGACAATGTGGTGGTATCCCCTTGGATTGGTGTAGTATTCATTGGATCGGTTGTTGAACCGATAATACTCCGGTCCGATCAGCCTGGCCGCCGTCTCCAAAACGATGAAGGAAAGGACCAGACCCAGAAAAACGGCCAGGAGGCGAAATGTTATTTTCCGGGTGTGAGGCATTAATCTTCTTTTGAGGGGGCTGCCTGGCGGATTTTGCCCGCGAGCCTGTTTGCAGCCTTTCGGGCTTCCAGGTTCTTGGGATCCTGTGCCGCCATCAAGTAATACTCCAGAGCCTCCTCGTTCTTTTCGAGCCGCTCCAGGGTTCGGGCCAGATCATAGGAATATTTAGCATTGAACGGATTCAGTTTATGGGCTTCCCGGAACTGTCTCTCGGCTTTTTCCAATTCCCCCATTCCCAAATATTGCAGGCCAAGATTGTGGCGAGGCGCCTCGGCTGCAGGGTCCAGTTCCACAGCCTTCTTAAATTGCTGGACGGCTTTTTGGTCTTTGCCCTGGAATGAAAGGATCACCCCGTAATAATTGCGGCGATACGCATTGTTCGGATCTTTTCTGACCGCGGTTTCCCCCAGGTTCTCGCCGTACTTCAACTTTCCACTCATGATGACCGTCTTGAACACCTTATCCCACAAATAATTTTTGTCCGGCGCCAAATCCAGGGCTTTGGCGTAATGCTTAAGCGCATCCTTGAACAAGCCCTGACGGACTTGCTCCTGCCCCAGGTACTCGTAAACAAGGTAGTAGTCCGGGTTGTTGCTTTTGGCGTAATAATGAAAGGCCATGGGGTTGGCGAAAGCCGGAAGGTACACCACCGTCTGGGCGCCCAGAGCCACTATAAGTGATAGGAACACGACGCCGCTTTTATTTTCGCCCAGACGGTCGAACAACCAGCCCGCAAGCCAGCCGGCGGACAGGGCCAATCCCCCCAGAGGCAGGTACAAAAACCGGTCCGCTCTCCATGCAAAGGTGGGGAATATCTGGGAGGTCATAAGAATGATCGCCAAATACCAAACCAGGCCAAGCCGCCAGATTTCTTTACGTCTTGTCAAAAGGAACGCGACGCCCAGACAAAAAACAAAGCCCAAACCGGTCAGTACGCACCAATCCATAAGCGATGCCGGAATGCGAGGCGGAAAAAAAACAGGCAGGGAAAAGGGAAAGAGCCCGTGCACAACATTTTCGCCGAACACGCTGAGAATGACGGATATACGCTGCACAAGCCCCTGCCCCGCCTCCACGGAAGGCGTAAATTGGGACCATAAATCCCCCAAATGAAGAATAGCCGTGGGAACATGGGGAATTTTGGACGCCATGGTTTGCGAGTTCCAGGCCAGTTCGGCCGCGATCTTCATGAACACGGCGCCCGCGCCTATGATCCACAACAACCATGTACGGCTGAGTATGGTTCGGAGTTTCTTATCCTCCTGAGAATAAAGGATATACCAGGCAGCCAAAAAAGGAAGGGCCGCGCCCATGACATTGGACAGGCACGCCAGTAAACACGCTCCTGCGGACAGGGCCAGATACAAGGAGGTTTTTTTTCCCTTTGCGGCTTCCATTTGCATGAGCAGACACCAAAGGCCGAAAAAGAATAAAAGCAATTCCTCCCGGCCCGGTATCCAGGCCACCGATCCCGCGGCGATGGGATGCAAGCCGAAAAAGGCTCCGGCGCCAAAGGCGCTCCATATATTCTTTTTGTTGGGTTCTCCCGCAAGGTTGAGAAACAGCAAAAAAACCAGCGCCGTATTGAATACATGAAGCAAAAGGTTTGTGACATGATGCCCAAAGGGATCATCCCCCCAAATCCTGTAATCCACGGCGTAGGAAAGCAAACGCACCGGGTAATAGCTTTTAGGCATGAAGTGGGTGAACATGGTCTTGACGCCCGTCGGCGACAAGTCCTGAATCATGTAGTTGTTTTTCAGGAGGGTTATGTCGTCGTAATTCACGTAATCGGCGGACAGTGTCGCCCAGTAAGCGGCCAATACCATGACCGCAAGGAATATCAGGGCCTTTCTCGGCCCTGTGAAGACGTCGAACCGGCTGGTTTTTTCACTTTGTGCGGCGGTTTGGTTCGTTGGCGTTTCCGGCATGATCCTGTTTCCTTTAGCGGCTCAATTTTTCGGGAGAGAAAGCCATGCGTTGAGCTTGAATTATAACCATTTGAAATCAGAACAGAAACACATTGCAAAATATGCCTTTCGATGCAAGGCGGCAGGCATAAATTCACAATAATATCAAGCAGAAAGACTTCGGGATGAACCATATCAAATACAGATTCAGGAAGCAAGAAATCCTTAACAAGAAGGCTTGATTATTGCATGGACTTTCGCTTACAGGCCTATTGGCCTGATGCAACAGGGTCGGATGATCGGGCATGGCGGGCATAGAGCCCACCCCAGGCTTTTTTTGCGCCGGCGTGTCAACAGTATGGGTTGCCTTGACATTATTTAACAAGTTAAATCATCATAAAAGTCAATATGTTTAACCACGCAAAGCACTTGAGGCGACAAGTCCATGGGACTCCCATTTTTTGAAATTCATTCCTTGCGGTTCAAGCTGATTGCCAGCATGATTGCAATCACCCTCTTTATCGGCGCCATCTCCCTGATGATCGGGGTGAATCTATTGTACCGGTCTGTGGTGAACGAGGCTGGCGCCAGAGTGGGCCAGGACTTGAATGTGGCCCGCGTCATCTATGACCGGCAGATCGAATGCGTTCGTCTGGCTCTGG
This sequence comes from Desulfatibacillum aliphaticivorans DSM 15576, assembly GCF_000429905.1. Classification (NCBI taxonomy): domain Bacteria; kingdom Pseudomonadati; phylum Thermodesulfobacteriota; class Desulfobacteria; order Desulfobacterales; family Desulfatibacillaceae; genus Desulfatibacillum; species Desulfatibacillum aliphaticivorans. The sequence goes on from NZ_AUCT01000023.1 coordinate 80,450, forward strand.
AGTTGTCCGCATCCACGCCCAGCCTTGCCGACGCGCTATCTTCCGGCAATAAGCCGGAGGCGGCCAGGGCGCTAAATGCGGTGGCCCTGAAACTCAATCCGGACATCCTGGGAATATCCGACTCCCGAGGCAGGATTATTTACCGGCGCGAAGCGGAAATCCAGGGGGACGCCCTAAATACGGCGCCCAATCCTTTGGTCGTAAAAGCCTTGGAGAGCAAGGCAACCGTGGCAGGCTCCCTTGTCATGGATAATCAGGAACTGGCCCTGGAAAACCCGGAACTGGCCCATTTTGCACCCATCAGGGTCAGGAAAAACCCGGAGGACGCGGAAGCCCTGCCCCATGAAATGACCAAGGCGCTCATGGTGGGGGCCGCTGCGCCCGTCTTTTCCGGCGACCGTCTTGCCGGCGTAATATACGGCGGCTTCCTTTTGAATAAAGACACGCAGATCGTGGATAAAATCGGGGAAACGGTTTTTAAGAACGAAAAGTACAAGGGACGGAGCGTCGGGACCGCCACCATTTTTTATCAAAATCTCCGGGTGGCCACCAGCGTAAAGGATACCGAGGGAAATCGGGCGATTGGGACATTCGCTTCTGAAGAAGTCAACAGCCGGGTTTTGGGCAAAGGGGAAAAATGGACCGATCGGGCCAAGGTGCTTGATGAATGGTATATCACCGCGTACGAGCCTCTGACGGACATTATGGGGCGCCGGGTGGGCATGCTCTACGTGGGGGTTCTCGAGGCCAAATACAATGACATCCGGACGAAGGCCATCAGCGTGTTTGTCAAAATCATTCTGGCGAGCGCCGCTATCGCCATTATTCTTGGGTGGCTGATCACCAGAAGAATCATGGCGCCGGTGAGTCATTTGATTCAGGCGAGTGCGGAGATCTCCCGGGGCAATTTCACCCCGGATATCGGCCCGATTTCCAGAGACGACATAGGCCAGTTGCAGAGAAAATTCCTCAAAATGACCACGGCTTTGAAGGAACGGGAGGAAAGCCAAAAAGCCCAGAGCGAAATCCGCCTGATTCAATCGGAAAAGCAGGCCAGCGTTGGAAAACTGGCCGCCGGGGTGGCCCACGAGATCAACAATCCGCTGACCGCGGTCCTGACCTTTACCCATATGATTCTCCGCAGAACCGATCTGCCCGGCGAAGTGCGCTCGGACCTGGAAACCGTAGCGTCCCAGACGGAGCGCGTGAGGAAAATCGTGAAAAGCCTTCTGGACTTTTCGCGCCAGTCAGCCCTGACGCCCGAGAGTCTGGACGTCAATGGCCTTATACAGGAAAGCGTCAAGCTCCTTGAAAACCAAGCGCTTATCAAAGGAGTGAGCCTGAGCTTCAGGGGCGACGACGATCTTCCCCTTTTCACCCTGGACCACAATCAGTGCCAGAGCGTGCTCATCAATATGATCATCAACGCCCTGGACGCCACGCCCTCGGGAGGAAAAATCTCTATACAAACCAAAAGGGCGAGTCTGGAGAACGCCAACGGCGTGGAGATAAAAATCTCCGATACTGGAACAGGAATTGCACCGGAGCATATGGACAAGTTGTTCGATCCCTTTTTCACCACCAAAGAGGTGGGCAAGGGAACGGGGCTGGGCCTGGCCGTTTCTGCAGGCATCATCCAGAGGCATGGAGGTTCGATCTCCGTCAATTCCACGCTCGGGGAAGGAACCGCCTTCACCATCTGGCTGCCCATGGCGGACAACCCGGAATAAACCAAAAGGACTGTTATGAAGATACTGATTGTCGATGACGACCCCATTATCATCCTGAGCTGCCGCAGAATTTTGGAAGCGGAAAAGCACGAACTCCGCGTTGCAAATACGGTTGACGAGGGGGAGTCCATTCTAAGCGAAGAATCTTTCGACCTGATGATCACGGACATCAAAATGCCTGGCGCCGACGGCTTTGAAATGATCCGGCGCGCCAGGAAAGCGAGGCCGGAAATGCCTATCCTCGTCATGACGGGCTACCTGATGCAGGAGACCATTGATGAAGGGTCGAGCCTGGGCGTGACCGATTATATTGCCAAACCGTTCACTCCCGATGAGCTGCTAAGGGCCATTGAGGGGGTATAAAAAACAACTTTAATGAATGTAAACCAAATATTAAAGGAAAACGACAAATGGCGCAAACAATGTTGATCATTGACGACGACCCGGCGGTGCTGGCCTCCTGTCAGCGCATATTCACGGAAGAAGGGTTCCAGGTGACCACAACCACCAATCCGCTGGAAGGGCTTGAACTGGCGGCCGCCAAGCCTTACACGGTGATCCTTTGCGATTGGCAAATGCCGGAACTGGACGGCCTGGACGTGGTGGCGAGGCTGGAAAACGAGGCGCCCGAATCCGCGGTGGTGATGATCAGCGGGTTCCCATCCGTGGACAGGGCCACGGAAGCCATGAAGCGGGGCGCCATGGATTACCAGGCCAAACCCTTCACGCCGGAGGAAATCGCCTCCACCGTGCACAAAGCCATCGCCAACAAACTGGGCCGGGAGAAAAAGGCCCTCGGCCGGTTTGAAAGCATCCTGAAAGACTTTCCCACCCAGATGCTGGACGACAAGGGGCCGAAGAACATCGCCGAAACCGTGGCTCACACCGTGGGCGTGGCAAAGGCCACCTCCGCCTGGAAATCCTTGTTTGTTTTGGGCATGATGGCTGGGGCTTACATTGGTTTTGGAGGACTTTTAGCCACCACCGTTTCGTTTGACATGAATCCGTCCATGGGCATCGGCCTGAAAAAACTGGTCACGGGCTCGGCTTTCAGCCTGGGCCTTATGCTGGTGGTCATTGCTGGCGGCGAATTGTTCACAGGCAACAACTTGATGGTTTCCAGCGTCATGAGCGGAAAGGTGACGTGGCGCAAGGTCCTGGCCAAGTGGGGCATAGTCTATTTGGCGAATTTCGCGGGCTCCATCCTGCTGGTCATGCTGTTTCTTTTTTCCGGACTGTGGAAGACGGGCGGAAGCGCCCTTGGGGCTGCGGCGGTGAGTACAGCCGCCGCCAAGGTCAGCCTGGATTTCGGAGAGGCCATCGTTCGGGCCATCGGGTGCAACTGGCTGGTTTGCCTGGCCGTTTGGATGGCTTTGTCCGCGCGTCAGACCATCGGAAAAATTTTCGCCATTTTCTTTCCCATCATGGGATTCGTGGCCATAGGATTCGAGCACTGCATCGCCAATATGTATTTCATCCCCGCAGGCATCCTGCTTAGCGACTGGTACGGGATTGCGCCCAAGGGAGTTGACCTGAACACGCTGACCTGGGCCGCCTTTGTTTTTAAAAACCTGATTCCGGTGACCATCGGCAACGTGATTGGCGGCGTGGTGTTTGTGGGTCTTGGCTATTGGGGCGCTTACTTGCGCCCTGCCGGCCGCTGATAAGGATTTAGTTTGAGCGGCTGGTTTTGTCGAGCAGGCGCTTTATTTGAAAGTCCACGCCCACAAAGGTGGGGTTGTACCGCTTTGCTTCCTTGTAATGATGGATCGCGCGGGAAACGTCTCCCAGTTTTTCCAGCTCAATGGCCAGCCTTAGATGCAGTATGGCGGTGCGCGGGCTGATTCTCAGGGCTTCCCGCAGGTGATGGACGGCTTTCTCGGGCTGATTCCTCCGGGCGTATTCGTCCGCCGCATTTTCCCGCATGATAGTGCTGTGAGGATCCAAAGCCACGGCTTTTTCGAATTCCGCCAGGGATTGGTCTGCTTTGTCGCGGGCCGAGAGGATGATTGCGAGATTGTTGTGGGCCTGGGCGTCCTGGGGAAAGTCCTTGACGGCTTTTTGGGCGATGGCCTCCGCCTCGTCCAGCCTGCCCATGTCGATCAGCACTTCATAATAAGGATGCCAGATGTATTTTTCTCCGGGCCTTAGATTAATGGCTATGGCGTGATGCAACAGGGCCTCTTCGTAAAAGCCTTTTCTCTTCAATTCCTGTGCATAAAAAAAGTGGGCCTGAAAATTGTTGGGATAGGATTTCACGGCGTGCTGATACAAAGCCATGCCGTCCTCCCACACGGGAAGATGCAGCCCGCCCCTCACGGCCAAAAACAGCACAAACACCATCAATGCCATCCTGGCCAGTTTGACGTCACGCTTATTGTCCCAGGCCATGGCCAGGTAGGACAAGGCCAGGGCGAATCCGAACAAAGGCAGATACAAAAACCGATCCGCCCTTGGGATGTGGTGCTGCAGGATTTGTGAACTGGGCAGCAAGGCGATCAAAAACCATCCTGCACCGAACATAAACATCCTGTTTTTCCGCAAAAGAAACATGGCCGCGCCCGTGGCCGTCACGGCGGCCAGACCGCCTAATACATGTCGGCTGAAAAAGCTCTTTGGGATGTCGTCCGGGTACAGGCAGGGCATCTTCAGGGGCAAAAAGACATGTCCCAGATTGCCTCCGTACACGGACAGGACGGCCCGGATTTTTTCAGCCAGGGAGACGGGGTCTTTGTAGGTGATTTGCGGCGCGGCCAGAATTTCGTGAAAATACCTTAAGGCCGAGGGCAGATGCGGCAGAAGCATGGTCCGGCTGGATTCGTCCCAGGCCAGCAGGGACAGAGCCTTGATAAAGATCGCCCCCCCTCCGATGATCCACAAAAACCAGGTTGTTTTTAAAACCTTTTTCCAACCGCCGCTCCGGTCCAGGGTCAGGATGTACAAGGCTACCAGGGCGGGAGTCACGGCGCCCACCACGTTGGACAAACAGGAAAACGCGCAGGCATAGGCTGTCAGGACGCGGATTAAAAAGGGGCGTTGGGAGTGATCCGCATGGATGTGCAAACGCAGGCAAAGCAGGCAGAAAAAGAACATAAGCAGTTCCTCTCTGCCGGGAATCCACGCCACGGTGTCGGCCGCAGCAGCGTGCAGTCCGAAAAGCATGGCCGTGAAAACGCCCAGAAAGCGGGAGGCCCGCCCGTCCCAGCCCCTTTGCTCGGCGATGATCCGCGCCAGGCCGAAAGCCATGAGGATGTTCGCCATATGGACTAGCACGTTGGTCAGGTGATAGCCCATGGGGTTTGCGCCCCAGACGGCCCGGTCAACGGCTATGGAAAGCAGGCGGATGGGATAGTAGCTTTCCAGGGAAAAAAAGGTGAAAATGCGTTTGAGGCTTTCCAGGCTCAAGTCTTTGATCAGCGGATTATTGGCTGTTAAAGCAAGGTCGTCGTAATTGGCGAAGTCGAAAAAAATGCATTGCCAATACATGGCCGCGGCCAAGGCGCACAGCGCCAATGGATAAAGGAGCCGCCCTGTGTTCAGAGCGGCGTCGTTTTTCCAGGGGCTGTCCAAAAAGGCCTTTGGTTGAGTCATTAACCCATGTCCGTTGCGCTGGTCCCGCCTGCCTGTTGACGCATCAAGTCCTTAACAAATTTGGTGTCTCGAATATTAGCCATGTCCGGATCGGTCTGCAGTAATTCCCACGAACCAAAGCCCTTGTCAACCGCCGCCTTCAGGTATTTGACGGCCTCCTGCTTTTTGTTCTGCCGTGCGTACATGCAAGCCAGGTTGTACAAGGAGGGGATGTTTTCCCCCAAAACCCGGGCCGTTTCCAAAAGCAGCTTTTCCGCCTCGCCGTACCGCCCCTGATCCATCCTGACTTTAGCCAATTGATTAAGGCCGTTTGGGTCGGAAGGCGCCTTTTCCAGGCCCTGCAGGCACAATTGCTCGGCCCGGTCCGTTTTATTGTAACGCCCCAACAGTTTGGCGAGAGCAAAATAGTTGGCAGGCTGGTTCGGCTGGGTTTGTATGGCGTCTTCCAGGCGCTCGATCTCGTTTAATATTCGCAACGCCAGCAAAAGATCGTTTTGGGTTTCCTGATCCTGATGATCGATTGCCAGGGCGGCGGCGAATTGGTCTACGCCTTGCTGAAACTCGCCCAGGTTGATCAGCAGCTTCCCCATGCTGGCATGCACCCGGAAGGAATCGGTGTCCACGGACAAAGCCTGTGTGTAAAATCCTTTGGCCTTTTCCAGGTTTCCCAGCGCGACCTGAGCGTCCCCCATGTTGGCCATGGTTTCCGCGCTTTGGGGGTTGGCGGCCAGGGACTTTTCATAATACTCCACCGCCTCCTGGAGCTTGCCGTTTTTCGCCATGATGAGTCCCAGGTTGTTTAAGGCAAGGTCGGAGTCCGGTTTATATGTAAGCGCCCTGTAGTACCCCTGGACGGCCTCCTCAATATTTCCCATCTCGTATAAAATAGCGGAATAAGCCGTATAGGAGACTCCCACTCGGTGTTGGACCAGCTTTACCCGTAAAGGCTTTCCGTCTGAATGAGAATCCAGCCACCTTTTGTCAAGCTGCAAACCCTTTTTATAGCTTTCGGCTGCGGCTGGCAGATCTCCCGTTATGAGCTGGGTGTGGCCAAGATTATAATAGGGCCGAGCGTCATAGAACTTTGCTGCACAGTCCTGCATCAGAGCCACGCCATCGCCCCATAACGTATTTCGCTCATAGGCCGACCAACCAAAGGCCGCTGTTAGGCATAAGATTATAAGGGCCGCAGCCATAGGCGTTGCAATAACCCGGAAGGCCAGAGCAACCAAAGCCGCCGCCAGCATCATGGAAGGGACGTAGAGCCTGTGCTCGAAAACCAATTCAAGCCCAATGACGGATGATTCTATGGCAAGGGTTATGAAAAACCACAAGATGGCAAATGAAATCAGGCGCTCCTTTTTCGCCAGCGCAATAGCCAGGACGATAAGGGCGATTATAATTCCCAGTGCAGGCAATGTCTGCCAAGGGGAAAACAAGGAATGGGAGATGGGAAAATCGTGCAGCAAAGTCATGCGGGAAGGCAAAGGCGCCGCCAGCAGGCTTATATACCACACCACCACCCGCCATTCGGTCATCACCCTTTCCCACATGGAAAACTCCCGGCTGGCGTAGGTTTCGCTCAACATTCCCACGGCGTCTTCGCCCACGGCCATCCACGCCAGGGCTCCGAAGGCCGCCAGACCCAGGATGATCTTCCACCAATTTCCCGTCAGCCAGTTCTTGGACAAGTCACGAAAGAAAAACCATTCCATGAGTAGAATGATCACCGGCAGTACCAAGGTGTTTTCTTTGGAGGCTAACGCACAAAATGCAGAGAGTACGCACAGCCCGAACAAAATATACGCCCGCCGCTTATCCGTGCTTGTCCTGGCGTATAAATAAAGCAGCAGGGTAAGGATGAAAAACATGCCGGCCATGGCGTTCATGCGTTGGACGATGTATGCAACGCTTTGGGTCTGGACCGGATGCGCCATCCACAGCAAAGCGGCCAGGGCCGCAGGGAGGGTCGCATTTTTCATTTTAACGCCGGAAAAAGGCAGCATGAACATTTGCCGGAAAAACAAAAACAAAAAGGCCCCGGTTAGGAAGTGAATGCAAATATTGACCAGGTGGTAGCCTTTTGTATTCAGCCCGTGAAAAAAATGATTCAAGCCAAAGGACGCCATAGGCAGCGGGCGGAAAAAATCGGGGTTGGAAAAGGCGGCCTGCATCAGGGCCTCTGAACTAACGGAGTTGATTTGTACGTCCTGGTTATATTGAATATTGTGCATATCATCAAAAATAAAAGGCCCTGTGAGTGTGGGCCAATACAACCAAAAACAGACGGCGAGTAAAACGGCCAGCCAAATCATCTCGTTTGCGCCGAGAAGATCTTTGCCTAAGCCGGCGTCTCCCGCGGAACCGGACATGTTGCGTTCATTCAGCGTATTCATATGCGGCCCTCCAATGCTTTTAGTTCAGCGCGGGCCTGAGAGACGTTGTTATCCATCCCCTGCTTTTGCGCAAACTCCAAAGCCAGCCAAAGGTGGCGTTTGGCCCCCTCATAGTCGCCCATTTTCTTCAGCAGCATGGCGTAATTATGATGTCCGCGAGGATCGGTGGGCGCTAATTCAATGGATCGTTTGATGCATTGCAGGGCTTTTTGCTGGTCGCCAAGAACTTGATAGGCCAGGCCCTGGTTGTGGACCGCAGGGGCGTATCTGGGCTCCAACTCCACGGACTTGTTAAAGTAAGTGAGGGCTTCCTCCGGCTTGTTGGCCCGCATGAGCAACATTCCCATTTGGTAAAGCCCCTTGTAATTATCGGGCTCCAGTGTCAGGCCGCGTTGAATATATTTAGCCCCCTGATGAAGCATGCCCAGACGCGCCATCAAGGCCCCTAAAAATATGTTGCATTTGGCGTTGTCCGGGTCTTGCCTCAAAGCCCGCTGGTAATAAACAACCGCCTCCCCGTATCTGCCCACCTTGTCGTCGCTCAACTCCACGGCGTAATTTTGCAGCACCCTGCTCTTGTTGGGGCTCTTCTTCAAGCAATCGGCCATGAGGACCAGGTTGTCGGCCCAGACGCGGTTTCTGTACACCGTGCCTATGGAAAGCAAGAGAGCCGCACAGACGCACGCCGCGACCGCGCTCCTCGGACTTGACAGAGCCTGAAAGAGAAGCAACGTCAAGGCCAGGATGACCATTATGGACGGCAGGTAGGTCCTGTGTTCAAAGACCAGTTCAATGGGAATGAATGAGGACTCCAAAGCAAGGGTTGCAAAATACCAAAGAATGGCGAAGCTCACGATTCTGTGCTTTTTGGCCAAGGCGGCGGCCGCGCCCAGCAGCCCCAGGATGATGAGCAAGGAAATGAATGTGCTTATGGGGTCAAACAGGGAATGGGACAGGGGAAAGTCATGCTCCAGGTTCATCCGGCCGGGAAGAGGCAGGATAATCAGGGTCAGATACATCAGGACCACCCGAAACTGGGTCAGGATCCGTTCCATGGGGGTGAAATCCCGAATTCCGTAATAGTTCATGACTCCCTGAACAGGATGGAAGTCAAAATAGACGAACCCGGCAAGGGCGCCTAGCAGGACGGCCCCGCCCAACCAGGGAAGGCCGCGCTTCAGCCATGCGGGATCCAGATCCTGAAAAAAATACCATTCGTAGATTACGATGATCACGGGCAGAACCAGGCCGATCTCCTTGGATCCGAGGGACAAGGCGAAAAACAGCCCGCACAAAAGAAAATAAATCCTGCGGTTTTGCATTCGCCCGCGGATGTACGATAGCAGCGCCGCTGCAAAAAACAGGGTGGAAAGCCCGTTCATCCTCTGGACGATGTAGGATGTGGTCTGGGTTCCCAAGGGATGGACCAGCCATAGAAGCGCCGCTAAAAAAGCTATCAGATTCGCCCTGTTTTCATGGAAGTTTTCACCCGTCCCTGAGAGCAGCAACGTCACCCGGAGCAGGAAAAAAACCAAAATGCCCGTTACAGCGTGGACGCCCAGATTCACAAGGTGGTAGCCATAGGGATCCAGCAAGCCAAACCTATAGTTAATCATTAAGGTAAAGTTGGCTGCAAAACGGCCCGCCAGGCGGGATTCCTTCAGGCCTTCCAGGATGTTTCTCAGATCAAGACTCTGTTGCTGCAAAGGGAAGTTATTCTTAATCTGGGCCAGGTCATCGAAGATCATGGGGCCGTGCAATACGCCATGGTAGAGCACCAGGGTCAGCAGCGGGAATAGGATGAAGGCTGCAATCCCCCAGTATAGGCCTTTGCCTCCGGGAGCGGCCTTGGAAGCCTCGCCTCCGGGAGCGGCGTCTGGGACGGGTTTGGTTTTCATTTTCCCCTCCAAAAAATGCGTGGATAGTGGTGCGGTAAACGAATCAAGGCGCTTCGTTTGAAGGCTTCAAACTTAGCACATCCGGCCGGATTGGGACAGCCCTTTGTTGGGGGTTTGTTGGGGTTAAAATTTTGAAAACTATTTAGACTCCCAAGCGCCTTTTTCTATAGATAAGGTATGGGAATTTTTTCCCCATACTTCGGCATTTAGGCAATTATTCATAAAACCCCCGCCCATGTTTAATTGGCCGGCCCTGTTAAACCCTCCCTTGAGGGCTCGATTGACCGCATAAACCTGCATGCAACAAAATATAGAATTGATTTTTAAAACTAATATATACATAAAAACCACAAACAAAACCCAATTTGATTCGCAGGCGCCATGCTCCCGGAAACAATTCTGTACACATGAAGAAAAAAAATGCGATAACATCTTGACTTGGAGAAAAAAGCGGGATATAAACCTCTCTAAGGGTGAAGAATGCCTAACTAAAGGGGGGGCGTATTCGCCGGCAAGGGGGATTTTTCAGTTCGGCGAACATTCTATCACACACATGGAAGTGACGCAACCAGGGGGAAGGGCCTCCCGGCATTAAAAAGGCCCTGATCAGCACCCGCCCCACCGCAATCTTTGGCTAAACAAAGCCTCATATTCAGTTTTTACAATAGAAAACGGTTTTTTCGACATTAAAGTTGGTTAAGAATTCCATTTGGGCGCAAACGGCGAGCACTCGTTGTTGTTCAAGGTTTTTTCGACCAAGCCGGAATATACTCCGGGCGTATTTTTCTACGCACGGGATAGAACGATGTTATACCTGAAAATCCGCACTTGCTGAAAACAGGCATAGGGCCTGATTCTTGATAACCTTTTACCCTTAAACCACAACACTTTATTTTACCAAGGAGGTATGGCATGAAGAAATTAGTTATTTTGGCGGCAATCCTGATGCTCGTTCCCGGAATGGCTCTGGCGGACATGGGTCTGTTGAACGAAAGCTCCCTGAACGACGTCACTGGTCAGGTAGGCATCACCATCGACCAAACCCTGAAGGCAACCATCGGAGCGGTGGAATGGACCGACGCCGACGGTTACCACACCACTACGCCCGCCACCGGAACCTTAGGCGCCCTGGAACTGAACACCATCACTATTGACGACGGCGGCGACGCTATCTCCATGACCGGCCTGACCATTGACGCTGATGACGCCTCTCTGGTCATCGGCCTGCCCGCCATGACGGGCGACATCTCCGTTGGCAACATCTATCTCACCGACGGATCCACCGCCGCCACCACGAGCAACAGCCTGGGCTCCCTGACCATTTCCGACCTGAACATGAGCGGCAGCACCGTCACCATCATGCCTCACTAGGATGCATTGCAGCCTGAACGGAGGATTTGCATGAAAACGCTGGCGATTATAGTGGTGGTTTTATTAATGGCGCCGATTGCCGCCCAGGCCCGCATGGAAAGCATGTCGGAGGACTCCATGGGAGTCATCCACGGGCAGGTGGGAATCACCATTAATTTTGAAACCCACCTGAGCGACAGCTACGTTGCAATCACGGATTCAGACGGCGACGATGACGCCTACCCCAACCAGGGCGCCCTGACCCTATACGGTCTGGACATAACCGGAACCGGGACAGGCGGCAATATGGTGGTGACCGGATTGACTCTGGACGTAGGCACCGACGGCGGCGGGAGCCCGGCCTTGTGCATCGGGCTTCCGGAAATCGTAGGCGACGTGCAGATAGATGAGGTGCGCATAGGCGGCTCGGCCACGGCAGGAGATTCCCTTGGCGCAATCACCTGGGGCAACATCAACTACGCCCCCACCACCTGTACGGTGTACCCGCACTAGCGGCGCCGTGCACGCTGTTTGAATTTGCATTGCAGGAAGTGGAGTGAATGACTCGATTCGCTGTCATAGTCATGTTGATGCTGACTTTGCCGATGACCGTCTTCGCCCGCATGGACTCCCTCACGGAGGAAGCCATGGGCGAAGTGACAGGCCAGACCGGCATCACTATCGACTTGACGTGGCAGTTGCTGGACTCGTATCTGGCATGGACCGATAATGACGGTTTCGGCACAACGGTTTCCCAGAACCCGGGTTCCCTCACCTTGTACGGGATTACCATAGATGATGGCGGCGCGCCCATCACCATCTCGGGCATAACCCTGGATGTGGGAACCAATGGAAGCGGGGACTCCTATCTGATGATGGGGCTGCCGACCATCGAGGGCCAACTGGGCATTCAGGAGATCTACATAGGCTCCCAGGTTGCCTCCGGCGGGTCCTTGGGCCGGGTTTTCATCGGGGACCTGAATATGGAGAACAGCACGATTCGAGTCACGCCTCACTGACAAGGCGTTCTCCGGAAAAATCAAAACTGTGGGGAGGGCTTCGGCCCTCCCCCACAGCCATTTTCGGACGCCGTCTTGGTAGAGCCGCAGTCTTTAAAGAGGAGAGCAAGAGGGAAGCCAAAACCATGAAATACCGCTTTTTCATTATCGCCCTTTGCGTCCTGCTATTTCCAGCCCTGGCTTTCGCCGGGCATTCTGCGTTTGACAACATGGTGGAGCTTGACGAGGAACTGGGCGGCCTTTCCGGCCAGGTGGGGATAGCCGTTGACGGATCCATCAAGTTGGTGGACGGCTACACCGCCTGGATCGACCAGGACGGGCTCAACGGGGACGCAAGCAATAACGGCGTCCTTCTTTTTGACGACCTCAGGCTTAATGGGGGAGGCGGCAACGGCCCCTTGATGATTCAGGGGCTGACCATCGATGCAGACACCAACGCTGCGGGAAAAACCGTGTTGATAATCAATCTCCCCAAAATATCGGGCGAGTTCACCGTAGGAAACATCTCCATAGGAAAAGACATCGAAGACGCCAGGGAAAACAGCCTGGGCAGTATATCAATCAGGGACGTTGATTTATCCAAGGATACAATATTGCTATCGCCCCATTGATTTTTCAGTCGAAATTTAGGAACATTATTTTAACAATTTATTATGGTTTGAAGTAAATAACTATAAATGCCTGACGAAAGAGCCCGGGAGGCTTCCATGGCAAAAACAATATATGCATTCATAGTAGCCTTTGCCTGTATGGCGTTATTTTCGCCATTGGGTTTTTGCGGCATGTCGGCCCTTGAGGATGAAGATCTGTCCGAAGTCACGGGACAAGTGGGAATCACCATTGACGTGGCTTTCGAAGCGACTTCCGGCTACCTGTCTCTAATGGACTATGACGGCTTCCCCGACGACACCGGGGGCTACAATGACCGTGCGTGCATCACTCTGGGCGATTTTTGGGCCAACGGCGGTTCGGCCGGAACTCCGGTCACCGGAGACGGGTGGACCATAGACGTGGGAAGCGACGGCACAAGCTCCTATCTGATCCTGGGCATCGGCACGCTTACGGAAGACGATGACTCCGGATGGGGATTTAACTCCTTTAAAATCGGCAAGGACCCGGACGTTGGATTTAACATCGGAAGCATTGCCATGACAGGTATTCAAATGGGCGGAAGCACCATACGCATCGAGCCGATTCCTTAGGCCATGGCGTTTTTAGGAGACGCACTCATGAAAAAAAGCATCCTCGCAGCCTGTTGCGCAATTCTCCTGGCTTTGCCCGGCGCCATGGCCCAAAGCCCGGAGCAGGACATCCGCGGCGACTATTCTGACGCCGTTGAAGCCCCCGTGCGCGACCCCGGCCTTGAGAGCTTTTTTGCATTGGAAAATAATCTGGAGGAATTGGATCAGTCCGACCTTGCCTCTCACACAGGGCAAATAGGCATAAGGATAGACATCAGCCTGGAAGTCACGGACGGCTATCTTTGTTGGAAGGACAAAGACGGCTACGCAGAAGACGGCGTACCCGGAGACCCAGGATACCTGACTTTCTCCGGAATGAAAATGAATGACGGCAATGACCCCGCCGGGCCGATGATCATAAACAATCTGGTTATTGACACAGGCTACGGCAACGAGTTCAGCTACATGGCCATCAGCCTGCCTGACATCATTGGCAGGGTTTCGTTTGACGCCATCAAACTGGGCGACGGGCAGGACATGGGGTCTTCGCTTGGCGGTTGGGTTTTTGGAGACATGTACATAGAACACAGCAGTTTTTTTATCCGGACCAGGTGAGACGCCGTCCGCGCCGGTTTTATTGAGCGCTTCAGCAGGCAAATCCATTTTTGCAACTGCATTTCCGGCCTTGGAAATATAGAATAAATCAGCGAATCCAGCAAATTTGCGGAAATCGCAAGGGCCAGGGCCCCAACTATAATCAAACGGCGGATTCCTTCAAGGAGTCGGCCGGGGATGCGATTAAATCATGCACGTTCTGGCAGGCTTTTTAATCGGCGTAGCTATGCTGACCGGATTTTATGAACCTCAGCCTCTTCCTCAGGGGACTTACATGGTTCAGACCGGCCTGCAGCAGCCTATTGCTCCCCGGACGTCTTTGCCCGCCTTGTCGGAACACCGATACCACAACATTGTGCGCCAGATGTACGACTACAGCTGCGGCTCCGCAGCCCTGACCACTCTGCTCAACTACTACCTGGGCGAAAATCTCACCGAACCCCACATTATCAACGGACTGCTGACTTACGGAGACGTGGAGCGCATATCTCAGAGCCGGGCTTTTTCCTTGCTGGACATGAAGAGCCTGGTGGAAATCCTCGGGTATGAAGCCCATGGATACAAAGCTGAAATAGACGACGCAAAAAAACTCAAAATTCCATATATCGTATCCATCGACCTATTCGGCTATCTGCATTTCGTGGTTGTCAAAGGCATTTATAACGGACACGTAATGATTGCGGATCCATCCATGGGCAACATCAGTTTCCCTCTGGCTACCTTTGAACGATTATGGTATAAGAACGTCATCTTTGTCGTATTGCCTAAAACCTCCAATTCCTATCGAACTCCAGGCGGAAGAAAGGCCGCCGTATACGCCGCTGCACCAGGTTCGGGCAACGGATACGGCAATGGAAACGGATACGGAAACGGTAACGGCTATGGCAACGGTAACGGCTATGGCAACGGAAACGGCTATGGCAACGGAAACGGCTATGGCAACGGAAACGGCTATGGCAACGGAAACGGATACGGAAACGGCTATGGCAACGGCTATGGCAACGGATACGGAAACGGATACGGCAACGGGGCGGGTTCCGGCCCTGCAAACAACCGATCAAAAATTCCATCCTCGCCGGAGGAAATCAACGCATTAGGCCTTTACTATGGAGGCATTCAGGGAAATAGTCTGGATGGAGCCTTGGAACCCAATTCCCATGGTAACGGAAACGGCTTTGGAAACGGCGACGGATTTGGAAATGGAAACGGTTTGGGAAACAGCGACCCATTAGGGAATAAAAACGGGTACAGCAACAGCGAGGGGTTTGGTAACGGGGATGGGTTCGGAAACGGAAACGGCTTTGGAAACGGCAATGGCTATGGCAATGGTAACGGCTATGGCAATGGAAACGGCTACGGCAATGGAGAAGACGGCGCCAACGGCGGTCTTTATGTAGACGGCGTTGGAAACGCCGGCAATCGCCGCTTCCATGCATTGGAATTAACCGAAAACGACCTCCGTTTTATAGACAATGAGATGGCTCGCCAAATTATGGCGTTTACTACCCCACAACCCTCCATTCTTGCTTCGCAATTCGAGGCGGATTACGTGACAGGCATGGCGATCAACAAGATCACTTACCGGGTTGCTCCCGGCCATGTGCTATTTTCCTCCCCGGATGCGTCCACCAGCTCCTCCGCAAGTACGCGTTTTGAAATACGGGTTTCCAACGAAAGTTCTAATTCAGACAGCGGTACGGCGACAGTGGTGACCAACTAGCTGACTTCCGGCTTGTTGCAACCAAATTAGTGGCGGCCCCTCCAGGGCGGTAGTGCGCCTTATATCATTTGGAAAGGAGATTTTTCTTGCCACGCCATCTTATTTTAATCACGGTTATTTTGGGAATGGTTCTGAGCCTTGGCGCCCTTCCTGTTTTGGCGGCTGACTCAGAAGGCCAAGCCGCGGGTTCGCAGGTGGAAGCGTTCAGGACCTTGCAGGAGCGTCTTGACAGCCTGGAAGATGAACTGGACCTCTATAAACGGGAAGCCAACGCCAGAAAAGCGCTGATGCCCACCAAGGAGGAGGCCTCGGAACGCAGAAAAACCGAAGAGGTTTTGAGAGCGACGGAAGAGGACACGGCTGAATTTGTGCTTTTGAAAAGCCGCACCATTGAAATGCGGTACAGCCTGGCCTACAGTCATTCATCCTACGACCGCGTCGCCACGGAGACCGCGGACGGCCTGGCCTATCAGTACGTGGATATTGAGCGGGAAAGCTATTACAGCCTGATCAACTCCATCGGCGTGGGCTACGGCCTTATGGATAAGGTTTCCCTGAGCGCGTCCATTCCTTTTATTTATAAATATCAGGTATCGGGCGAGGATCAAAGCATTTCCGATTTGGGGGACATGTCTTTTGGGCTTTCGTACCAGGCGAAGCAAGAGACGGCCAAGTGGCCCGCCATCCTGATGTCTTTCGGTTATGTGGCGCCTACGGGCAGAAGCCCCTACAAAATTGATCCTGACAACGAAATGTCCACAGGCGACGGGGCTCATTCATTCAGCGTGGGCGCCAGCTTCAGCAAACTCCTGGACCCTGTCATTGTTTTCGGCGCCGTTACCGGGGGCTATTCCGCCCGGGTTACGGGACTGGATCAGAAGCGCTCGGACGGCTACACGACGGTAATGGTACTGGAAGAAGTCCGGCCAGGCCATACAATCAGCTACGCCTTCGGGATTGGCTTTTCCTTATCCTACACGACGTCGCTTACGTTCAGGTTTAACGCCAGCCATACATCCAGCGCCGAGTTCCGGCTTCGGTCTTTGTACGGCTATGATGCCAGAGTCTACGAGGGTGACGACTCTAGCACTGCTTCATTCAGCATTTCCACCGGCTGGAGATTGTCTCCCAAGACGACTCTTTCCGTGGGCCTTGGCTACGGGTTGATCGGTATAGAAAGCTACTCCATCAACGCAAGTATACCATTTGAATTTTCACTGTAGACTTTTAAAAGACGCGTTACTTTAAATTTGTCTGCTAAAGTCAATTTGTTTGATCCGGTGAGGAAATGACAATATTTTTGCGGCCTGCATCTATTAAATCCTGCAAATTAATAAAGCTCCAGGCTTTATTGGCTATCATGACGGGATGGCTTTTACTTGTTTTATCAGCCCCGCCGGCCTTTGCCTCCGTGGCCGAGCAATTCGCCATCTGCACCAGGGGCATTTCCTTGGGAAACGCAGTCACTGCCAGCCCTCCGGGAGTGTTTTCCATCCATTACAACCCGGCGGGCTTGATTAAGCTTCGGGGTAAAGAACTTGAGTTGGGCGCCATGCTTCCCAACTTTAATGTCTCACAGCAATGGAGCAAGCCTGACTCCTACACCGCTTTTTTCGGACAAGGCGACGACCCGGTGGCCGGAAGCAGCAGCACCTCGGAAGGCATGGTCATCAGCCTTCCCCTTAACGGGCCTGTGTCCAACGTCAGCTTCGCCCCCTACACCGGAATGGGCTATCACCCTGTAGGTAAAAAATGGGCGGTGGGGGTGGCCATGTATGCGCCCATGGCCGTCGGTATGGAAAACCCGGCCGGCCCCGCCACCTACGGCGCCCAAATGATGCATTTATCCCGGGTGGTCATCGGCCCGGGCATTGCGTACCAGGTCAATGACACGCTTGCTTTGGGCGCATCCATCGGCCTTGGGTTTTCTTCCATGGGGATCAGGATGCAAATGCGCGCCCCCAACGACATGGTGGCCCTGACAGGCACCCTGGGCGAGCTTACGGCAGACATAGATGAGTCCCTGTTTCTGGGCCTGATACCGCTTCCGCTTTTCGGCGGCGGCATGTACGCCTTTGACGATATGGGCGCCATGCACGCCGAACGCCTGGAAGACAACTTCTCCCCGGGTTTCAACGTAGGCATGCTATGGGAGCCTAAAGACTGGTTCTCGTTCGGCTTGTGCTATCAGAGCGAGGTCAAACAGGAGCTTTCCGGACATTTCACCCTGGAATACTCCCAAAAATTTCAAAACATGATGGACTGGCTGGTTGCCAACGATCTGATCCGCATCTTCACCGAGTCCCTGGGATTGCCCACGGAAGGCGGACTGGCTTATCAATCGGGTCGCGGTTCGGTGGAAATGATCCAGCCACGCCATATTCAGGGCGGCATCATGATCAGGCCTTTCAAAAGGCTCAAGCTCACCGCCGATCTCCAGTGGACCCAGTGGTCCACCATGGAAAGCAACGTCTTTGAATTCGACTACGACCTCCAGGTTTTAAAGCTGGCGCAGCTTTTGGGCTATCAGTACGGAAGCCGCACCATTGTGTTTGAACGCCACATGATAGACACCCTTCACGCCTGCTTCGGCCTGGAATTCGCAGCCACCCCGTGGCTGGATCTTCGCCTGGGTTACGAGGATCGCCCCACTTCCGTCAGGGAGGAATACAGGGACGCCATGATGGTCCTTCCCGACATGAAAATTCTGTCGGGAGGATTCGGCCTGAAAATCACCCGAAACGCCACTCTCGATATGGGCATAGGCCTTATTATGGCGGAAGACATTGAAATGGACTACGATAACGGGGGCATTAGCCGAAACCTGAACACCCGTGAATTGACCGCTTTGATTTATAACCCCTACGCGAACTTGAATTATTACCAGCAGACCACGGGTATGTTCATCTCCATGGGATTGCGCTACAACTGGTAATCCGCAGCCGCGAAAACAGTCAACGTAAAATAAATACACAGGCCCTTTGTCACGGACAAAGGGCCTGTTCTGTTCCATCTTCCCAAACAGGTGGTTTGGGACGCGCCGGCGCCGGCTGGGATGGCAGGCATTGGAGGTGAGCGGCGGCGCCAAGGCCGAAAGAGATTTCCGGGGGCATGAAACCATCTCCCCGGCAGTCCAATATCTCATGGAACAAAACCGTTGCGATACGGATGTCCCCTATCTCTGCATTCCCGGAAACGGGGCCCAGGGGCATTGTGAAATAATTGCAGGGAGAGGATTACAAGAAAGAGCAAATTACTCGAATGTCCGGCGTGGAGTTACCCCGTGAAAAGCATAGGGGCAAAACAAGTTGGCTTATGGCTTAAAATATTATGGGAATGGCCTAGTGGGAAAGAACTTAGTAGTTCCACCAGCCGCCGTCGTAGGCGTCCGGGTTTTCCTGTTGAGGAAAGTCAATGGTGATGGTGCCGCGCAGATGGTTTACTTCCAAAGCGCCCAGGTTCAGGTATCCGCTGGCGTCCACCGTGCCGTTGCTACGGGTGTAGCTGAGGTCTCTGAATGCAAAATTATCCCAGGTTAAAGAACCTTCAAAAGGGAACCAGATGCGCATGTTGTTCATGGTGATGGTTCCGGTGGAATCGCGGAAGTTGGAGGTCTGGTCCCATACCAAGGGGTCGCCTCCGGTCTCATTTCCCAGGATCATGTAGTTATCAGTGGTTCCGCCGGTGGAAACGGGCAGCCGGCTGAAAGTCAGGTTGTCTATGACCGCGGCGCCGTCCAGATAGGTCTGCCCCCATTGGATGGTGACTCTTTCCACAGTCCCGAAAAACCTGCCGTACCCCTGAATCTGGGAGGATGAGGTCTGGCCATCGTTGAAAATGTCGATGTAGGTCTGCCACAAATGAATGGTGGTGAGATACAGGCCGCCGATGTCTATCCAGCCGGCTTCCGTATGATTTCCCGCTGAATAGTTGTTGTGCCCCCCCGCGTAGACCCCTTCCTTCAAATCGGTCAGAGGGTTTGAGGCGGCCCAGTTGTAATTCCAAAATTGGCCCGAGGGATTATCCCGCTGGCAGTCCTCAAAAGTGCCGTTTCCATCGGAGTCCAGGTAATAGGGCTCTCCGCTGTAGCTGCTCCAGTCTTCATCCTGCCACATCTGGATATTCTTAAAGACCCAGGTGGGAGCGTCGTTATTCACACGGGCGTCCAGGCCGATGCGAAGCACTGCTCTTTTTCCCGCCGTAGCGTTCCTATAGCCTACATTGATGGAAAAAGGCCCCCATTGGCTGAAGGAAATGGAGCCGTCGGTGGTGCTTGCGGGATCCGCCGTGGAAGTGGTGGCGTTGTTGAGGCGCCAGCCGCCCAGTTTCAGTCCGCCCGCCGTACTGGCGATAATCAGGTTGCCGGCGGTGGCTTTTAGGGAGCCGTACAGATTGATGCCCGTTTGCGCAGTGATCTCGGCAAGATCCTCATCCCCCACGGGCGCCATGCCCGCGTCAGCCGGTTCCTGGCTGATCAGGACGATTACCATGAGCATTGCAACGATGCTTGCGCCCAGCCATTTGATCATCTGTGGTCACCCTTTGCAGGTTTTGCTTTTTTGGAAAATTGCTACCAAGTGCTGGTATCAACTTCCGCACTGACAAAGCCCCTCTGGAAGTGCATCCAGAGCCCCCTTCCGGGAATGGAATTCCTGGCCATATTCCACGGCCCCAAAGCCCGGCCGTCGTTGGTAATGACCGCTGTGCCGCGTACTGCCGTGATTGTGTCGGCGATGGAAATATAAAAGTCCGTAGGGCCGGAGCTGCCGTTTTCATTGCCGAAGTCCATGTAGTTAACCGCAGACAGCGCCTGCTTCCCAAGCCCCGTCTCAAAGGGCAGACTGGCGGCCAGGGTCTGGCGATGGTAGTTCATCCGCATGTAGGGCTCCGTATCGTTATCCGGCCAGCTGAGCGTTGACTCCAGGTTGTTGTCCAGGATGCCGTCAAAGCTGATATACCTCATGTGATTTTGTACGTTAAAGCGGCCGGTTTGATCGTCCGTGCCGAACCGGAAAAACAAAAAGCGCCGGTCCACGCTGTCTATATCGTCGTATGCCAGCTCCACCCGAATTCCGTTCATGATCATTATGCCGTCATCGCCGACACCCGTCGTATCGCCGAAAGTATGGGCGTCGACATAGAAATCCCATCCGTCGGAAACCCCCCAGAATCCCGTGTAGTTAAAGGCGGCGATGCGGTCGCCTTCAATGTCCTGCAGGGCCACCCTGGCGTTGATCTTCAAAACGGCCACGTCGTAATTCAGGCTGTAGGCCCTGTTGGTCATGCTTTCGTTCCACCCGAAGGACGAAACGTAGGTGACCGCCAGGTTGCGGTGGTCTATCTCCATCTCCGCAACCGCCTGAGCGCGGATGTCCGCCAACTCATCGTCCGTGGCCACCATAATGCGGCCTATGGCGATGAGGGGAAAAACAATCAGAAAAACGGCCAAGAGGGACCAGGCGACCTTTCCGGCGCTGCCTTCCTGTTCCTGGTCTGTTGGTTGTCTTTCCGTCTGCACGTCATTTCCTCCACTGGCGGTAAATTTTTCAAAATACGCGAATATCGAAGGAACCGGGCATCAATGGCCGGGTTCTGATCCGTTTTATACCGGATGATTATTGTTCGGCGATATGCGCGCCCTATGATTTCAAACTGGAAAAGTCAATAATGACGGGTTGTTCAGCCCCCCCCACTGAGCCTGAGTGCAGGCATGGGTAATTATTTCCCTTATATCAGGATGACTTGACAATGTCAAACCTAATCCTGCCAATTAAAGGTAAAAATGGGATATTTTTTCCCATGAATCCCATTCTTAAGCATCAGGTAAGACCGCCTCAAGCCTCTTTGCCTTATTTTGCAGCTCTCCATGGGTAATCAGGCCCTCCTCCGCACGAATCAGCAATGGCCCCATCACAGCAGCCTGGACAAAAAACAGCCCTATCAGTACAGCCAAAGCAAGGCGGGAGATGTTATTTTTCAACCCTTTATAAAGGGCGGTCAATATGACAACGTCCGTAAAAACGATCAGGCCCGAGGCTGCTATATCAAAAGGAAGCACGAACCATTGCGTTATTTTCATGATCAGGGAGAAAGCTATCCAGGCAGCCGCCCCCGCCATAAAAGCCGCCGTCCAAGCCTTTTTCGCATTTTGAAATAACCCCGCCCGCCATATGGTTATTACAACCAGAAATGAGAACACATGAAGCAAAACCACGGCGATAAGGCAATTGGAAACCATCCAGGTGTTGATGGAAAACACTGCGTATTTGTGGGGCGTCTTGCCCACCCAATGCACCGCCCACAGCATCAGGACGGAATACGAGGCGACGCTGGTCAACAAAGCCTTTCCCGGCCTTCTGGCTACCAGCCAGGCCAGGCCGGTTATCCCGACGAAAATAAATACAAGCTCAATGCTTAAAGCCCGATCCGCCTCCCAGGTCCAGACAAAGGAGAGGGCGTGCTTCAGGATTTCCCAAAATCCGCCCCGCAAGTAAGTCAAGGCGACTTTTTGTCCGGTCAAGAGCAAATATAATACGGGGATGAATACCAAAACCGAGCCGTAGCATAGGATGAACAAATCCTTGATGGGCGTTTTGATGATGAAATGAATCACCAGCATCAAACTTAAAAAGGTCCCAGCGAACCAAAGCATATGGTGGCACAGGGTGTAGTACGAAAAGTAGGGGGACGGCGCCAACAATTCGGTTTCAATATATATTCTTGCGCCCACAACCAGCACGAAAAAGATCGGCGCGAAAGCATTGATTGCAATCAGGTTTTTCAACCGCCAGGCATTGAATCGCCCAATTATGGACAAGCCTTCCGCCGTCTTCCGCCCAGACGCAGGAGCAGTTCCATTGCTGTGGGGGGTCATGGGAGGCCTCCCATTAAACTCAGGCTGATGACGCCTTGGTTGTATAACACCTGCCAGCCCAAAAACAAGGCTCCTCCCGCCTCTACAATATGGATGTTTCTCCGGTATAAAAAGCCCATCTGGTCCGGCCGCGCCAGGTGCCACCGGATCATCAGCCCTGTAAGAAGAAACAGCAGAAGCAGCCCGGCCTTCAAAAGAGGCGGCGCCGGCAAGGCCAACAGGAGCGCTGCGTCGATCAACAGGCCGGCCAGGGCGTAATAAGGCAGCCGGGCGCCGTATTTGGCGTACAGGTTCCAGTCTCCGTCGCCGCGCTCGTCTTCAATATCCTTGAGGGGAATAATGGCCAGGCAATAAACGAAAAGGGCCAGGAAAAAGGCCCGGAGGTCGGGAGCGGCGCCTTGCACATTGGAGTAATAGCCCACAATGATAGGAATGACTAGCCCGCCGCTCACGGCGAACACGGAGGCAGGAGGCCTTAACTTAAGGGAGAATGGCTTGCCGGAGTATGACACTCCAAGCAAGGGCAGCAGCAGATAGGCGCCCAATATCCAGCCGGGCCTCACCAGAAAAAAAGGATACACCAGCGACGCAGCCAGCAGAAACATGCTGTAATTCAACGCCTGCCTGGGCGTCAGCTTACCCGAAGGAATGGGCCTGTGGGGCTTGTTGACGGCGTCCGTTTCCCAGTCGGCCCAGGAGTTAAAACTATAGCAAAAATTGGTGGAAAATCCCGTGATCAAAAAGGCGGCCGCCACATCCATCAGGTCCAGACCGTTGGCCAGCACCGCCCCCACCAGATAGGTGGCGAACGAAATAAGCGCGGCGTCGGGCCGGAACAATTGAAGATACGCTTTGACTGGCGGCATAGTTGATCCCTAAAAGCTCACCCGGTTACGGGCGCAATAATCCACTGGACGGCGCCGGGGCCGGTCAGGCTTTCCTGCACCCCCAGATACATGGGCCCCATTACCAAAACTTGAAAAAACAAAAACAGCGTGAGCAGGCATATGGAAACGATGTTCGCCCTGGTTTTCCATCCTTCCTGCTGCAGCCGCACGATAATTGCCGCGGATAAAAACAGGGGCAGCCCGGCGGCTATGGAGTCAAATAGGAACTGGCGCCATCCAGCAGCAAGAATGGTAGCCGAGCCTATAACCCATGCGGCGGCGCCCCAACCGAAAGACCGCTTCCAGGCCTGGGAATCCTGCTGAAAAAGGCCCTGCTTATACGCTGCGTACAGGGCCGCTCCCATGGCGCCCATGGAGTAAACCACGGCCTGAAATGGATGGATGCTCAGCTCCGTATGCACCTTGATCAACGCCTCGGGCCGGGAGGAAAGGCCGATCCAGTGGACTGCGGTTAACGTTCCCGTCAGGTAAGACGCAAAAAAAGCCCCCAGCCCCTTGAGCTTGCTGCCGGTGATCAACCAGCAGAGCGCCCCGATGCCTGCCGTGAGCAATAACATCTCCAGGCTCAAAGGGCGATTTTTCGGATTGTACAAGCAGCATGTGGCTATGTCGCGCAATATGGTTTTAACTCCGCCCTGTAGATAAGTGAGCTCCAGGGGAGCGCCGGAGGCCAAAGAATGCAGCAGGGGCAAGGTCATGAAAGTCACGCCGAAAAGCATGCCCATGAGCTTTCTCGGCTCAGTGCGGGTGAAGGCCTGCAAAGTCATGATCAAAACAAGGGCCGCCGTGGCGTTCCATAAGACGTGATGCAGCCCGCGGTAATAGGAGAACATGGGATAGTTTCCCATCAAGGCGATTTCCACATAGCTTCTTAACAGGGAAAACAGGACGAAATACACAGGCGCGGCCAGAGCGATGATCAAAAAGGCCTTATGATCGCCCTGCCCCATGACGCATCGGAACCTTTCCAGCTTGTTCGCGGTTTCCATGTTTCGCCTCACTCCGCCGGGATGCATTTTTTGCTTCACGTTGCCAGGAAATTAAAGGAACGAAAAGACGCCTAATTTCTTATTTACGTTGGGTTTGAAGTCCAGTTGCATTATTGCCAGCTTGAAGCGCCATGGCCGGACTTCGTAACCCAACCTACGGCTCTGCTTGCCGCGATGTAGGTTGGGTAGAGCTTGCGAAACCCAACAAAAAAGCACCCTTTTTTTTCTCTTGTGACGCAGGTCCCGCCAATTTTCAAACGGCAAACGTAAATCCGCCCCCAATATATTTATCGGGCGAGGGCTTCGGCTTCGTCCAGGGAAGCGTATCCCAGGTCCGAAACCATTTTCTCGTACACGATCCTGGACATATTCGTCTTTGCTTCAAAATGCCTTAAAACATCCTGCCCCAGCAAGTCCAAGGTGCGGTCCGAATAGGTTTCCAGCTCAGATGTAGCATACACTAAAAAAGAGCCGCCTCCCAACTTCTCATCCCCGTCTTCCAGGGACCGGCCCCGGCCTACGGTTTTGGGATATTCCTCAGCCAGCATGCGCTGCCATAGCAGTTGGGCCTCTGCAATGCCGGACACGGCCGGATTGAGGTTTAGCCGGGGGATCAGGTTATCCATGCGCGCGTATTTCAGGGTAAACAGATTTTTGCCCGCCCGGACGGCGTCCTTCAAATCCTGCAGGTAGGATTCCAGGGTTTCTTTTGACCAGGGCCAAAACTGGGCTTTGCGCATATCTTTGAATCGCTCCGGGTTATCCTGGCACGCAGCCGGCTCCTTGGCATTTACGGCCAGAAACATTTCCAGTTCCAGGGCGATGATGTCATTGATGATTGATTCGTTGGATTGCATACACTCACCCGTTGCGATTATTGAAGGTTGGACCTATTCGATGCAAATCAAAAAAGGCCTGATCCTTGGGAAAGAGGCCTTTTTTGAAAACATTTCTGAATGCCGAGCGGTGCGCATGGCCATTTGCCTGGTTCAGACCATGCGCACCGGGTTGGTTCGGATTTACGGCGTAAGGATATCCATTAAAACAGACTATCCTCAATGGAGAGGTAGTACTTGGCTTTGACCTTGGCCAGGTCGTTCAAGCCCTCTCCGCCGGATAGAGCGGAGGAATCGGCTTCCAGTACGCTGTTCAGCAGGCTTTCAAAGCGATCCCGGTCGTCCACGTAAGTGGAAAGGAACCTGGCTTCGAACACGTCCACCAACAGGAACTTGCCGCCGGAAATTGCCCTGGCTTCCTCGAACATGGCCGCGGAAGCGTCAGGCCCGCCGCCCAGGCCCAGGAACTCGGGCAGCATGGCGTAGTAGCCGCCCATAAAGGCTTTGCCCACGCCGAACATATATTTCTCGTCCAGTTCCATGGACCTTTGCACCATGGCGACGCAGTCGGGCATATCCATGAGCGCCATGGGATCGTCCATGTTCTGCATGAGATACAGGCCGTAGGCCAGACCGGTCCAGCACAGGGCTTCCATGTATTTTTTGCCGAGAAGAGGCGTCAATTCAGGAATTTTTTTGCCTTCCTCCAGCCCCTTGGCGAACTTTTTGTCGGTCATAAGGGAGCGCATGCCATATTCCTTGGCGATGGAGTAAAGCTCGACAGCGTAAGCGGGATCCTCGTCCTCCACCATCATGCCGTAAGAGGTATAAAGAAAACAGGTCTTGGAGAGAAGGCCCTGATTTTCCGGGTCCATTTCGGCCAGGGCCGTAACCAGCAGCACGTTGCTGGCCATGCCGTCTTTGAGGAGCGTGGAGCTGGGGGAGTCCAAAAGCGATTCCATCATCAAGTCCATGACAGGCACGGCGGACAGGTGCACTCCGGTTTTAACGGCGGTTTTGACGCATCCGGAGCCGGTCATCATGGCCAGCGCCAGAACGATGGTCAACAAAAGTTTGAACCCTTTAAGCCTTGTGATTTTCATGCCTATATTCTCCTCTTTAAAAAGTCCCTATTGTGATCCAAGCAATATTAAATTGTCAGCATTTCCGTCTTATGTCCCAACAAGTCGCCCAGGAAGAGGCTCAATTGCGGGAAGTAACTGATTGCGATGAGGGCAATCAACAATACTAGCAGGAAGGGCAATACCACCCTATACAGACGCATTACGGAAACGTCAAACCGTAATGAAGCAATGAACAGGTTAATTCCAACAGGCGGGGTCAGGTATCCCAACTCCAGGTTGGCCAGGAAGATGACGCCCAGATGGATGGGGTCGACGCCGAACTTGGCCGCCACCGGAGCGATGAGGGGCACGACGACCACGATGGCGGAAAAGATGTCCATGACGCATCCCACCACCAGCAGGAAGGCGTTCAAGGCCACCAGAAAGGCGATCTTGCTGTGGATGATCACCTGCACCCATTGCATGATCCTTTGGGGCACTTCCTGGTCCACCAAAAAGTTGGTGAAACCCAACGCCGTGCCCAACACGGCCAGCAGGGCGCCTACGGTGATCATGGAGTCTACGGCGATTTTCAACAGATGCTTCCAGGAAATCTCGCGGTAGATAATCACCTCGGAAAACAGGGCGCAAACCACCGCTGCCGAGGCGGCCTCGCCCGGTGTGATAAACCCGCCGTAAATGCCGCCGATCACCACAAAGGGCAGAGGAATTTCCCACTTGGTCTCCCATACGCTTTCCAGAATCTTTTTAAAGGAAAACCTGGTGGTGGGAATGTTCTTCCTGGCGCCGTACATAATGCCGTAGCCGGCCAGGAAAAAGACGATGAGCAGGCCGGGAATGGCGGTGGCGATGAACAATTCCGTGATGTCCACCTGGGCGATCATGCCGTAAATGATGATGGGAAGGCTGGGGGCGAAAAGCACGCCTGAGCTTCCCGAAGCCGTTACGATGCCCAGGGAGAAATCCCGGTCAAAGCCGTCCTTGATCAAAGCGGGCAACAGGATGCCGCCGCAGGCGATGATGGTGATGCCCGAGGCGCCGGTGAGAGCCGTAAACACCGAGGACACGATAACCGTCACCGCAGCCAGACCGCCGGGCACCCATCCCATAAGGGCGTTGGACATGCGGATAAGCCGGTTGGAGGCCTTGCTTTCCGCAAACATATACCCGGCGAAAATAAACAATGGAATGGCTATGATGCCTGGGGCGTTGGCAAGGCGGCCCATTTCAATGATAATGGCCGCCGTGCTTTCGTGGGCCACCAGCATGAACAAAACCACCGCAGCGCCGCCGATGATGGTGAACAAAGGCGCCCCGACAAGAATGGCTGCGATAAAAACCACGACTAAAAAGATGGTTAGAATTTGTACCATAATTCCCCGCTTATCAGATTCAATGTATCCATTTCAAACGTGCTCATGATTGCGTTCAACCGCTCCTCAGCTTCCCTATGCCCCTTTAATCAGGGTTCAATGGTTCTGGTATAGCCGCCCAGGATAATACGCCGAATATTGATAATGCACCGGACGCTCATTACCAGGAAGAAATAGGGAATGACCAAGCGAAAGAAATGGTCGGGAACTTTCAGGAAGTCCGTGTCCACCAGGGTGAAGGCGGGATATTTGGCTTCCGATTCTATATAAGTCACTGCGGCGTTGAACAACAATGCGCAGGCGATCAGGGCGAAAACCTGTGCGAAAACGTCCAGGGTTTTGCTGGCCTTGCTGTCCCCCAAGAGATGGGAAAGCACGTCAATCTTGATATGCCTGTTATATTCCGCGGCAAGGCCCGCCCCCAGAAAGGCCACCCAAAGCACCTCCACCCGCAGCACCTCATCCACCCACATGATGCCGGTCTGGAAGATGTTTCTGGCTATAACCTGTCCGAACTGCATGAAGATCATGGTGAACAAAAGAATGATCAGGGCGATCTTTTCCACGTAGATCATGCTTTTATGGATGTTGGCCATGCACTCCACGGACGCTTCTTTGTTGATGATGTACCAGACGGCGAAAAACAGAAACACGGCCAGCACAACGCCCGCCAGGAGAATGTCCCTGCGGGTGCCCTGGGCTCTTTCATACAAATCGTCGGAGTTTTGCTCCACAACCAGCTTCCAGCCCCAGTCTCCCACGGTGTGAAAGGCTGCAGCCATGGGGGCCTCATTAGCCGCAAAAGCCGTGAGGCCGTTTCTGTCCGCTAAAAAAAGGGAGCCGTAGCCCAGGTCATTGACATTGACTTCCAGGATTGCGTCTTTTTCTGTGGAGCCGATCACCAGGCCCGTGGAGTTGATCATATAGGCCTGCCCCTCCTCGCCGGAGCGTAAGCCCTTGATAAAGCGTTTGACCAGCTTGTTCATATCCACGGTGACGGCCAGAACGCCCACGGTGTTTTCCGGGGTTTGATCCACCTTGCCCCGCTTGTCCCTCTCTTTATACACGGGCTGCATGAGGTAAAAAACCGGGTAGCGTCCGCTCTGGAAAACGTTGGATACCACCGGCTTGCCTTCCAACGCTTTTTGAAAATCCTGGTCGCCGGCCAGATTGACGGTCATGTCCGTTTTGTCATCCCCGGCGGCTACGATTTCCCCGGCCTTGTTCAGCAACATGGCCGCCCGGTACTCTTTGATATCCTTGGTGACCGCCTGCAGCGAGTTGGAGACTTCCTGGACCGCCTGCTCGTTTGGATCGCCGCCCTCGGAAAGCGCGATAAAGGTTTGGTCGGCCGCCACAAGCCCTAGCTCGCCCAGGTGTCCTTCTATCCAGTCCGAAATTCTTTCCGCAGCATTTTGAACGGCGAAATTGAGCCCCGTCTCCGCCTGCCTGACTTGCATGCTGCAGATGGAATAAACCAGCACAGCCGTCATCACCGCGACTCCAAAAATGATCAGGAGCCCGGCCGGCAGGATTTCATTGAACCTGGGAGCCCATTTATTAGACCACTCCATGTTGTCCTTCTCCTTTATATTTGCTGAACGAAATACAACCGGCGGCCGATTGCCCGCCTTGTCGCAATGCTTTATGGTGATCGCCCCGAACTGGGCCAGTTATTGCGATTTCTCGCCTGATGAAAAAAAAACCGGTTTGCAGGCGAAAAAACCCCGCACCGGCGCCTTTAAGCCGGATGGAAAACCGCCCCAAAAGCCGGCTTGCAGGCATAGAGATTCGGTTGAGCTTCTTTTTACAAGACCAGTGATATTGAGAATGGTAAAAGGCCAGTCCACTCTTGCTCCACCCGCTGTTGATGCAAAAACCAAGTCCGAACGCACAAACCCAAGGCCGGTCCGAACGCATGGGACGCTTGCTGAAATTATTCGGGAATTCAATAAAAGGAAGGGCTGCCTTACAACCGCGCTTTTTTCAATAGCAATACTATCAGGGCCCGAAAAAAACCAAACCGCGCAGTTGGTTGATCTTTGAATGATCGGCTCTTTGTGATGAAGTCGCTAACATCCCCATGTAGCCCCCCCTGTTTATACTCCATCAGAAGGCTTTTGAACAAATCCTGATTAAGAACTGCGGGGTTTCGCCGCTTTGGTTGACCCTTGATTCAACGCCGGCTGCCTATGGATTTGCCTGAAGCCGTACCCGGTATAACATAGTTTAAAAATCAGGACAAGACTCAACAAGTGTACAATTTTTATTTTTTCGAGAAAAACCGCCCCCGATTGGAAAGCATATTTATGCCATTTAAAACCGGGCTTTCCCCAAATTCCCCCTACCTATCCCAGGCTAAAGAAAAAAATCGTCCTCCATTTTTCCGGCGATTCGCCGAATTCCCTCTGTAATATCCTCAATGATCTCCCCAACGCTTTTTTCCCCGCTGATTAGCCCGGCTGTCTGGCCGCACGGCATGACGGCGGTGTGAGCGTCCCCTCCGCTCATCACGTAAATAGGCTGGTCGGGCTTCGCTCCCGACGGGTCTTCCTCTTGATTTTCCGCGCCCACAATCCGGTTAGTCGCCGCGTTTTTCAACACCCTGATGGGCATGGCTTTCTTGCCCATGATCTGGGTGGCTTCGCAGTCCGCACCGGCCAGGCTTTCTTTGTAAAACAACGGGGCCTCGCTTTCGGTGCAGGCTGCAAACCGGGTGCCCATTTCCACGCCCAAAGCGCCCAGGGCGAAAGCTGCGGCCGCGCCTCTGGCGTCCGCAATGCCGCCCGCTGCGATGACCGGAATATTCAGGTGATCCACAAGCTGAGGAACCAGGCACAGGGTGGTCACGTGCTCCCGGCCCACGTGGCCTCCGGCCTCAAAGCCCATGGCGGTGACGGCGTCCACTCCGGCGTCCTGAGCCTTCAGGGCCATGGTCAGGGAGGATACCTTGTGCACGATCTTAAGCCCGTTATCTTTCACCACCCTGATGATCTTGGCAGGATTTCCGCCCGATGTGTTGATGGTTTTTACGCCCATTTCCGCCGCCGCTTCGATAAGCTCCGGCGCATTGGGCCTGTAAATAGGCACGTTGATGCCAAGGGGCTTGTCCGTCAGGGTTTGGGCCGCGCCCAGCACGTTGCACAGGGTTTCCACGTCCATACCGGACGCAGCGATCAGGCCGAAGCCTCCGGCGTTGGAAACCGCGGCCGCCAGTTTGGCGTGGGTGATCAATCGCATGGCGCCCAACATAATGGGGTACCGGGTTCCCAGAATTGCGGAAACAGGATTTTTTTTGGGGGGATGGGACATATATCTCCTATATCAAATTATCTTCCTTTGAACACGGGCTTGCGCTTTTCCAGGAACGCCGCCTGCCCTTCCTTCAAGTCCTCGCTGGCGAAGCCTTCGGCCTGAAGCTGTTCGGCCAGGGCCTTTTCCTCGGAAGTCAAAACAACACCGCCGGCAAGCATGTTTAAAACAGCCTTATTGTTTTTTAAGGCAATGGGTGCGTTGCCTGCAATGGATTGGGCCAGCTTTGCAACTTCGCCATGAAATATCTCCCGGGGATATAAGCGGCTGACCACGCCCATCTCCTTGGCCTCCAGGGCCCTGTACGTCGCGGCGGTCATGAACAACTCTCTGGTGACGCTCATGCCCAGGGCTTCCACAAACTGCTGCAGGCCTTCCGCATGATAGACCACGCCCAACTTGGCCGGAGGCATGCCGAACTTCGTATCGTCCACAGACACCCGCATGTCGCAGCACACGGAAAGGTTGAGGGCCGCGCCGAAGCAGTATCCGTTCCAGGCCGCCAGGGTGGGATAGGGAAAGTTCTTAATCGTCCGAAACGCCAGCTCCACGGGATTGTTTTCCTTAAGCAGGGACTCCTCTTC
Organism: Desulfatibacillum aliphaticivorans DSM 15576; assembly: GCF_000429905.1. Taxonomy (NCBI): domain Bacteria; kingdom Pseudomonadati; phylum Thermodesulfobacteriota; class Desulfobacteria; order Desulfobacterales; family Desulfatibacillaceae; genus Desulfatibacillum; species Desulfatibacillum aliphaticivorans. The sequence continues at coordinate 111,911 of NZ_AUCT01000023.1, forward strand.
CTTGGAGACGCTGGTGGGAATGGCGGAGATGTCGTATCCGGAGCAAAAGGATTTGCCCTGGCCTCCGGTAAATAGCACGCATCGCACGTCCGAGCCTTTAGCCCATTCCTCCAAGGTCGTGTGCACGCGAATGAGCATTTCCGGGGTGAGGGAGTTGCCCTTTTCCGGGCGGTTGAAGGTCAGGACGCCCACGTGGTCCTTGACTTCCGCCAGCAGGTTTTCCTGGGGCATGAACTTGTCTTCCTTTCCGGGGGATAATGGGGTTACTGCCGTAAGGGGGTGACCTTGTCCTCCTTTTCCGGGACCGGCGCCACGGCCATGATGCGGACCGTGTAATACAAATCCTTGCCCGCCCAGGGATGGTTCTGGTCCAGGTACACCCAGTCGCCGATAAATCCCGTGACCGTATAGGGTTTGGAGGCTTTGCCGGTTTCCGATAGTTTCCTGACCAAATTGCCCACGGCCACGGAGCCTTTGGGCAATTCGTCAGACCGGATCCTTTCCACCAGGGACTTATCGCGTTCGCCAAAGGCGCTTTTGGCCGGAACCGTAAACATGCGGGTCTGGCCCGGCGCCATGCCTTTCACCCCTTTTTCCAAGCCGGGGTACAGGTCTTTGGAGGCCTCGCCGAATGCAAACCGGTACGGCGTGTATTCATAGATATCATTCAAAACTTCGCCGTTCTGGTCCTTGATGGAAAACTGGAGGGTGACCTCGGTGTTTTCGCCAATCTCCATGGATCAGACGCCCTGTCCGAAATCCACGATGGGCCGGGTTTCCGTAACTTCAAATTTGATCAAATGCTTGAGCATCTCGGCTGCATCGCCGATGCGCTTTTTAATTTCACTTTTTACTCCATCAAATTCCGGACCTTCGTCCTCCATGTCCAGCACCTTTAAGTACAGGCGGCAGCCTTCCATTTGCATGCCCGTCTTGCCGTGCATGGATATGAAAAGGGCGGCCGAAGGGTTCTGGCATAAATTGTCGTAGGTCCGGTTATCCCCCAGCATCATGCGTATCTTGTTGCCGTCCACCAGCATGGGGGAGCCGAAAGTGGCGGCATTAACCTTGCCTTTGGCGTTGGCGGTGGCAAGCACGTTGGTCCTGTCGGGTGATTCCAGAATTTTTTTTACGGTTTCACTTACCAGCATGGCTGTCCTCCTTAAATTTCAGGGAAGTTAATCCGTTACGAAAAGCCTGCGTAAGCGGGCCTCCGCAGTGAGTTTTTTTCCGTCGCCATACAAAAAAGACCATTTTAACAGCTTTTCCATGGCCATGGGAAGCTGTCCGAAGTGACTCACAAACTGAATGGTCCTCCCGTACTGCTCCTCCATCTTAGCCCGATCCCTGACTCCGCATCCGATTGTAACCAAGTTGATGTTTTGCTGCATACAATAATCTATCCCGCACGATACATCCACCCCAAAATTGGATTGCCCGTCCGTTACGTGGACCAGGAGCTTGCGGCGCTTGTCCTTGGGCATGAAATAGGCCGCCGCAATGATGGCCTGCCCCGAGGCGGTCTGACCGCTGGGGGGTACGGATAACAGGTTGCGGCCGGAAATCAGCCGGGACATCATGCAGATGCCGCCAATTTCAAAATAGGCCCAGGCGCCCAGACGATTTTGAAAGCCGGCCAGGGCCTTGTGCATGGCGCCCACGGTGTTTTCCACCATGCGCCATTTGCCGCCCCGCATGCTGCCCGTGGCGTCCAGCAAAAGGGTGACGTTCCAATCCATGGAGGGGATGGAATCCGTCTGCCTGAAGCATCGGCCGTTAATGGGCGCGCGATACAGCTTGCGTCCATCCACGCGGCCTCCGGTCAGGCCCCGGCTCATGATTTTTTTTCGGTCTGCGTAATTGGCGAAGATGGCTTTGAGCCTGCCCACGGTTTTCCGATCGATCACCGGATGGGCGGCCATGTTGAAATCCCAGCGGGAGATGGGCGCCACGTCCAGGTTGTCCGGCCCCACGATGGACCGGATAATGGGGGTGATGTCCGCGGAGCTTTGGGCCAGGTTGGCCTCAACGTCGCGCAGGAGGGCGTTGTTCAGCCCTTTTCGCGGCGAAGGGTCCGGAAAATCCTCCTCCTTATCTCTATTCACGGAAACGGCCGAGTCAGGCAGCCAGATCAGGCGCTTATCCTGGATGAAAAGGCCTTGCACTTCCGCTTCCAGATTTTCCCAGGCGGTCTTGTACAGGTCCGCCCTGCCCTGGCAGCGTTTGATGATGCTCGTGGTTTCGTCCGGCAGGGATTCCAGGGAGGCTGTTAAATTTTGCAGAATTTTCAAGGCGGGCAGGTAACGGGCCTCAGCGCGCTCGAATATTTGAGGGGACCAGACCGAGGCCCACCACAAGTGAATCAGGTGCTCCAGAGTGGGCTTTTCGGCGCTCAGCCGGGTTTTCGCATCCTCTATGGCCCGGCTGCGGGTGCGGGCTGCGTAACGGCCCAGGATGGATCGGTCGGCCAGGCGGTCCACGTAAACGTCCTCGCCGGTATGGATGATTTTTTGAAAGGCGATCCTGGAAAGACCGGGCATGGCGGAGAAATCCGGGGCAAGGGTCTTCCACACTTTTTCCGACCATTCGATTTTGTGCAGGGCTTCATGAACCACCAGGCCCGTGAGGTAATCCACCTTATGGGGCGGCGCCGGATATTCGCCCATGACCAGTTCCGGATCGATGATGATGGACGCGGCGGATCCGTGGGACATGCCCGTGTATTCGATCCGGCCCACGTTGGGCCCCATATGCCCCGCCACCTTGCGGAGCGCCCGCAGGATGTTGGCCAGCTCCACGGCTTCCAGGCCGGAAACGTTTTTTCGCCAAAACGAGGAAAGGCCTTCATCCTCCGGGTTCAAGGCGGAATCCGCCGGGGAATTAATATTTTTCGTATCGGCTGCCATGGGACCTTTCCGTCATGTTCATTTCCAGATGCAGGGAAAGCAGGACGGATTCCAGGATATCCCGGCTCACCTGCAGGCTGTTGGCGAAAGCCTCGCGCACCGTGGCCCCCACAGCCGCCATTTCGGCGATCATCAGCGTATGGCGGGTGGACACGGTGACGGGCTCCTGGGTGTTTTTCCGCAACTGGCCGGCCACGTTGACGATGGTCTGGGCGTCGCCCTGATCGATGCCGGTTTTCAGGTGCAAAACGTCGGTTTCCACCTCGGGGGTCAAGTAATCCATGAGGGTGACGTAAAAGCGGTCCCGCAAGGCTGCGTCCAGCATTTCCGTGCCCACAAACTCCTCGCCTTCATTCAGGGTGGCGAAAAACACCACGCCGGGGGCGACCTTTATAAGCCCCAGCTCGTCGGTCCAGACCTGGCGATCCTGGGACAGCACGGAAAAAAGCATGTTCAAGGCTTTGGGATGCTCGGGCCGGTTGATCTCCTCCAGATGGATGACGCAGCCCGGGGTTTGGATGGCCTGGGGAAACAAAAATTGCTGGTAATAGGTTTCGCCGTCTTTCAGTCGATGCTCCCCGAAAAGCTGGCCCGGCTCGGAGAGAATGCCTATCTGGAAGGTTGCCAACGGGCGGTTGTTGTTGGCGGCGAACTGGCGCACCATGGTGGATTTGCCGCAACCCTGCTTGCCGGCGACCAAAATGTTGACCGGATGCCGTTGGGACAGGGCTTCGATCCTTCCCAGGTTGTCAATGATGTCTTGGGGCAGGAAAAAATGCTCCTCCCGCTGGGGGATTTCCAATCCGTGTTCCGATTCCGCCATTCTTTCTCCCTTCCTTTTAAAAAAACAACTCCCTGGAGCGCTGTTTGATAAAATCGTTCAACTGGGGGATGTTCCAGCGTTCATTCATGCGTCTGAGGCTGCCGATAATCTCCATGGCTTTTTGCTGGACAGCCGGGTCTTCGGACTTGGGAATTTCGGACAACTCCTGACACAGCTCGCGCATGCGCACGTCTTCCGTCTCCAGGGCCAGAGCCCGGGAGAACATGACCTGGGCCCCGCACTTGGGGCATTCCCGGAGGTCCGACTCTCCGCAGGCCACACACCCGTTCCGGCAGAGATATTTAAATTCCTCGTGGTCGTCCTTATAGCCGCACTGATGGCATGTGAATTCCATACAATCCTCCTGGATTCCAATATTTTTCATGTTGCAATTTTATGCGGGATGCGGAGCGGCGGCGCGCCGGGCGGGGGCGGGATTCCGGGTCGTCCCGGACTGTTTGATATGACGTGTTGTCCGGATTCATGCTGCTTCGCCCCATGGGGGATGAAAAAAGCCCGGACCGGGAGTCCATATTTGGGTTACCCCCGGCCCGGGCTGGAGTTACTTTATACGGCTTCTTCCAGGTCTCTATCGATGCCTGCGGACTTGCCCCAGGGGGCGTCGCCGGCGTCCACCTTTCCGGTGGATTCTCCGGCCAGTTCGTCCACGGACAACCACGCCTGGCACTGGGGGCACTGGCGCAGGGTCAGGGGCGCGTCAATGCGAACATTATATAGATACCTGAATTCAGGAACGGGAGCTTCGTATGAACATTCCGGGCATTTCATATTGCGTTGTCCTTTCTATCTTTTCTGGAACTCGCCGCAACCGGAGGCGTCGTCCTCGGGGTTTTTGGGCTTGGTGGTGTAGTAGGCCTGCCTGGGGTCCACCACGCGCCGGACGCAATCGCCCTTGCCGGGTTCATCTTCACGAGGGAAAAAACTTTTGCAATCGCTGCATGTGCTCATTTGATCATTCTCCTTTCATAACGCCCTGGCCTGGATTGCAGCGGAAAAGGCGGGGCCGTTTCCGCTGCGTTAATTTATAGGCCGAATTCCGGTTTAAGGGCCGGGAGGGCGTTTAATGGTCCTTAAATGCCCTGGACCGTCCTCTGGATGATGTTGTCCTGGGTCTTGCGGGAGATATCCACAAAGTGGGCGCTGTAGCCCGCCACCCGCACGATTACTTCCTGGTATTTTTCCGGGTCTTTCTGGGCGGCCCGAAGGGTTTTGTCCGAGACCATGTTGAATTGGATGTGGTCCAGGCCCAGGTCGGCCCAGGTGCGCATGTAGGCGCGCCAGAGTTGATAGCCTTTCTCACCGGCCATCTGGGTGGGGGAAAGGCGCTGGTTCAGCAAAAAGGCCCTGCCGTCGCCCACGTGGTCGATCTTGCCGCAGGACTTCAACACGGCCGTGGGGCCTTTTTTATCCAGGCCCGGTCCGGGGGAGATGCCGCCGTCGTACAGGGCGTCGCCCAGCCTTCTGCCGTTGGGCAGGGCGCCCACTACGGAGGAGTAATGGATGTTGCCGGAAACGTTCTGGGGCGAAATGGGCCAGGTATTGTTGGAGGTGCAGCGCATGACCCGGCTGTGCTTGGCCAGGGTGCGCAGACACCGGAGCATGATGTCGTCCACATAGTCGTCGTCGTTGCCCCATTTGGGCGCTTTGTTGACGAAATCCAGGCGCATTTGCTCGTAGCCGTCCCAGTTGGATTCCAGGGCTGTGATCAACTGATCCATGGTGTATTTTTTATCGTCGAACACCAGCTTTTTGACGGCGGCCAGGGAGTCGGCGTTTTCCACCCAGGTAAAGCCGGTGATCCAGCAATTGCCGCGCTCGCCTTCCGGATTGACCGCATCGATGCCCCTTTCAACGGCCCGTTCGGTGATGCCGGAGAGGAGAGGCCTGCCGTAAAACTCGGCGTCCTTATACCTGCCCAGGTTGACCGTGCGGACCAGAAGGCTCAGGAGCCACTGCATCTGCCTGGTCCAGGCGTCGAAAAGCTGCTCAAAGTCCGTAAAGGTGCGGGCGTCGCCGGTCTGGGGCCCCATTTGCATGCCCACCACGTGGTCGTAGCCGTTGTGCAAAGCGTATTCCACCATTTTGGCGCAATTGGCTGTGGCCGACGCCATGCGGAAAGGCTGAACGCCGTTTTTGGTGGTGGGGCACGGGCTCATGCAAGCCTGATGCACCCAGGTGCGGGCTTCCTCCACCGGATGGCCGTGCCAGTTCATGCAATTGGCCACCAGAATGGGATCATGGCGGAAAGAGGGGTAGCCCAGGCCGTGGCGGATGCACTCAAAGCACTCCCGCATGACTTCGTCGGAGACCTTGGGATGCCACCTGAAGGCGAAGGTGGGATTGGACACCCGGATCAGGCGCGCGGTGCGCAAGAAGGCGGTGGTCAGGGCGTTGCATGCGTCCGATCCGTCGGGCTTGACGCCGCCGATGGTCCACACCCAGGTGCCTGTGATGCCCTGCATGCCTTCACGGGCCCAACGGGGGCCGAAGCCGCCCACTTCGTAAGCCCGGATCATGAACTCGCCGATGAGGTCGGTGGCTTCTTCTTCGGTCAGGGTTTTATCTTGGAGAACGTCTTTTTCGTAAAAGGGGCCGTGGTAATAGTCGGGCCGGGCGGGCCAGGCGCCTTCGCTGGCTTCAAAACGGCACATGGTCTGGATCAGCATATCCATCTGAAAGGATTCCTGGAGATTCCGGGGCGCTTTGGCCGGAACCCGCTCGCAGGTTTCGGCGATCCGCAAAAGTTCTTCCTTGCGCTTCTCATCGGTTTCCAGGTGCTCGGCCATGGTCCTGGCAAGACGGGCGTAGCGGTTGGCAAAACGGATAGCCGCTTCCAGCACGGTGATCATGGCCTCCCAGTTCTGGATGCGATCATAAATGTGCAGGATGTCCGGGCCGGGGGTGCCGATGGTTTTTTCTTCGGCTTCGGCGATGTGATCTTCAATATCGGCGATGATGTCTTCAAAGCCGCGCTCGCCCTTAAGGTAATATTCGTAATTCTTGCCCGAATAGCCGTAAGCCGAAGTGGGGGCGCCCCATCCGATGGCGCCGGAAAGGAACTTCACCGCGTCTTCCGGGTCCAGGATGCGAGCCACTTTATCCACGGCGGTCTGGCCCGCCCAGTAGTCGTTGATCTCGGCCACCTTGCGGAGGGATTCCTCTTCAGGCTCGGGCATGATGCCGGGTTCGTTGTACAGCTCTTCATTCACGATGGACGCGCCGTCCACGCGCCAACTGATGGTATGGGGGGCGCTGCCCCAATATCCAACGATTTGAGAATGGTCCGTTATAAAAATGGAAATATTGTCAAAAACATGGGCCAGGGCTTTGGCCCTGCGCATGATAATGGGATCGAATTTCCAAAAGTTCCACATGTCCGTAAACAGCTTGGGACCTTCCAGGTCCACTTTGATTCCAGGGGCGTAGTTGCCGCCCAAAGCCCCTTTTTTCCACACGGCCTTCCTTAAATAGTCCAGCCTTTTGGAGCGCTTTTTTTCCGCGATCCACCACCATTCCTGATTCTCTTCGTGTTCTTGGAGACTTACATCCAACTTTGCGGGTTCTGCAGTCATGGTCTTTCCTTTCACTCTTGGCGTTTGCTGGCATTACTTCCGGAAAAACGGTTCTCCTTATTACTGATACCATCATATTAACACAGATGACGTAAAAATTACCATCTATAATTGATAAAGTATATTAGTTAGCGCAATATTGGAAAATTTTTATCAAAAACTTAACATCAATCCCAAAGTTATTTGGGATATCAATAGCCTAATTTTATAACAAAAAATTTTACATATAAAATTCAATATAAAATGAATTATTGAATATAAAATCCAAGAAAAATACGGCATGCAGCCACACGGCAGGACGGCCGCGGGGCCGCGGCCGTCCTGAATTCTGCAACAGGCGCCCCGTCAAGAAGCAAAACGGCGCCGCAGATGCGCGCTACTTTTTCAACTGACGCTGGGCCCTGCGGTAATTGGGGTCGTTCACCTCGCTTCCGCTGGTGTCGATGAGCGCCTGACGGACGTAGTGTTCGCACTTGCCGCCGTCGGAGTTGAACAGGACGGTGAGGCTGGCCTCGCCTTCCATGACGTAGACCGGCGGAACCGCCTTAATGTCCGAGCCGACCTTGAGCTTTTTACAGTAGCCGCGGCCGTCCGATGCGTAGGCGTTTTCGGAGAAATTCTTGCAAAAACCGCAGGCCTTTTCCGGGACGTTCTCCCGTTCTTCCACGGTCCGCGCTTTGCTGACGTCGCCCAACATACCGTTCGCCACCTGTTTCCACTGACTTCTTCGAGACATCCTTTTTCCTCCTTGGTCAAGACGATGAAAGGCGCCGCCTTTTTGGGACAGGCTAACCGCCAATGGTTACTTCGTAAACATGCTCCAAAAACAGATCGATCACCGGCTCCAGACGGGCGTCCTCGTAGCCTTCGCCCGCGGGAAAATCGTATTCCATGCCAAAGGCCCTGTATTTGCTTCCGGCATAGGGGTGATAAGGCAGAAGATCCACGCCCTGGACCGCATCTCCCAGGCTCGCTGCGAATTTGGCCGTGGCGGTCCAGTTTTCCTTGTTGTCGTTCACCCCGGGAATGATGGGAACCCGGATGCGCATGACGGCGCCGGCCTCAGCCATCTTTTGGGCGTTGTCCAGGATCAGCCTGTTCGTCGCACCCGTGTAGGCTTTGTGGGGTTGGGGGTCCATGTGCTTCAAATCCAGAAGCACCAGGTCGGCCAGGGGCAGCACCCGGGCGTAATCCTCCCAAGGGGCGTGGCCGCAGGTGTCCAGGGCCGTATGGATGGGCTTGCCCTCTTCGGCGCCCTTTTTAGCCAGGGTGAAAAGGGCGAGGACGAATCCGGGCTGGGCCATGGGCTCGCCCCCGGAAAGGGTCAGGCCGCCGCCGGAATGGCGAAAAAAGGGTTCGTCGGAAAACACCTCTTTCATGACTTCAGCGGCGGTTTGGATGGTCCCCCAGGGAACCAGGCCCGAATGGGAGCACGTCCGGGCGCACTGAAAGCAGTCCGTGCACAAGGCCCGGTCGATCACCGGCTTGGCGTCGCCGTTAAGGGACAAGGCGCCGGCGGCGCAGGCCTCCACGCAATCTCCGCACCCGATGCAATTGGTGTAAAAGGGAATGACCTCGGGGAAGCGCCGCCGCCCCTCCGGGTTGTGGCACCATTTGCAGTCCAACAGGCACCCCTTCAGGAACACGGTGGTGCGAAATCCCGGCCCGTCGTTGGTGGACATGCGCTGGATGTCGTTGACTATTCCGATTGTTTTTCCTGGCTCCATCAAACCGGCTCTATGCTCCTTCAAACCCGGAGCCGCCGATGGTGGCTTCCAGGCCGCTCATTTCGTAAAGTTCTCTGGGAATTTCCAGCAAGGAAGGCTCCATGGCCTCGGTTCGCCCCAGAGGCCAGTTTTGACCCAGCCACCCGTATTTGTCCTGGCACCAGTTGTGGTAAGGCAACAGGTCCACCCGGGCTACGCGGCCGGGCAGTTCGGACAGGAACAGGGCCGCGGCCTTGTGATCCTGAATGGCGTCGTTAAAGCCGGGGATCACGGGAATGCGCACCCAGGTCTCCACCCGGTTTTTTACCAGGAGCGCCAGGTTTTCCTTAATCAAGGCGTTGTCCACGCCGGTCCATTCCTTATGCTTCTCCGGGTCCGTGTGCTTGAGGTCGAAAAGCACGACGTCCGTATGCTTCAACAGACTTTCCAGAACGCTCCAGGAGCAATGGCCGTTGGTGTCCAGACAGGTGTGCAAGCCCCGGGCTTTCGCCCCGGCCAATATTTTTTCGGAGAATGCCGGATGGGCTGTGGGTTCGCCGCCGGACAGGGTCATGCCGCCGCCGGAGTTTTCGTAAAAGGGCCGGTCCGATTCCACTTCGTCCAGAATTTCCTCCACGGTCATGGCCTGGCCCGTGATCTCCAGGGCGCCGTAAGGGCAGGCGTCCACGCAGCTCAGGGAATAGTCGCACCGGTCCAGGTCGATCTTGTAATAGTCCGTGCCTTCGGCCTGGGATAGCACCGGATCGATGGGCGGCTGAACCGCTCCCGTGGGGCAGGCGTCCATACAGGCGCCGCACTGGACGCAAAGACGCTTTTTCCAAAAGACCTGGGGCTTGGCGCTGATGGTCTCGGGGTTGTGGCACCAGGCGCATTTCAGCGGACAGCCTTTTAAAAAGACGTTGGTGCGAATACCGGGACCGTCGTTTACCGCAAAGCGTTGAATTTCCGTAATCAGACAGGTTTCGGCCATTTATCCCTCCTGCTCTCTTTCCTTTTGGGGCCGCGGCCGGGTGAAAACCCTGCCCCGCAGTCCGGAGGTTCCCCAAACTGTGTTCCCGCAATAGGCCTCTGGTTCTTCCATTTCCTCGCAAAACACGGCGCCGTGGCATTGGGGGCATTGCCGATAGCACTGCACCCCGGCGGAGTCCGCGTGATTCAAGAACCGAAAGTCCACTTTGTCGCCCGTATGCCCGCATTGGCTGCACTTGAGTTCCATAGGAAGTCGTCCGCTCCGCAAAATCAGGTTGTTAATGCAATTGGATGAAAACTCAATAATATACCCACTTTACAACAGGGTATTTTCGCACGCTATGAGCCGTAATTATCAATCTGCTTTGTACTCAACAAATATTTGCAGGATATTAGCATCTTAGTTTCTACGTCCATGGCCTTATACACCAGATACTTGAAAAACACCAGATTTTAACATTCTTAAGAGATGAGAGGCTTTTAATTTGTTAGGGGCATACCAAAAAATTTCGGTATGAATTCATATTTTTCACGACTATGAAGTTCCTGCAAGACCCCTTTGACAAGTTGATTTGCCCGTAATTCCCGCACCGTAGAACCCGCCCGCCTCCCATAAAGCCTGGCTTTGACAAGAGCGGTTTTCAGCCCCATTATTGTCAGTATGAATTTTCCCAATAGACGGGGCTCAAAGCGAATATCACCTAACGGAAAGGATGCGCCATGGCTGACGACAACACCCCCCAGGCGGGAGACAAAGCGCCTGATTTTTGTCTGAAGGACGGAAACGAAAACGAGGTCTGCCTGAAGGATTTTGCGGGCAAATGGGCGGTCTTGTACTTTTACCCCAGGGATAATACGTCAGGATGCACCACCGAAGCCCTGGAGTTTATGGCCCTGCTGCCGGAGTTTGAGAAAAACGGAGCGGCGGTGATCGGGGTGAGCAAGGACTCCACGGCCTCCCATAAAAAATTCACGGACAAGCACAGCCTGGGAGTAACGCTGCTATCCGACCCGGACAAGGAGGTCCTGGAAAAATACGGCGCCTGGCGGTTGAAGAAAATGTACGGCAAGGAAAGCATGGGCGTAGTCAGAAGCACATTTCTGATCGACCCCAAGGGAAAGATCCACACAGCCTGGGGCCGGGTGGGCAAGGCGGCCGGCCACGCCCAAAAGGTGCTGGACGTCCTGGTGAAGGCGGTTGGTTAGGCAATATTCCCAAAGTTTGCGGCGTTCATGACCCTCCTTTGCTTTAGCGCCGGACGTCCTATGTAGAAAGAGATTTACCAATTGTTCAACATTTGCTGAATGACTGGGCATAAAATATTCGTAGCTGCTACCTAACACGTGCACGTTCGCGTAGCGGAATTTGATTGAGATTTTTTATTTCTGAATACAGAGAAGTGTGTCCACTATGATACACGCAGAGGCTTATGCAATAGTCTTGCAGAAAACTTTCATCGATTGCTTTGACCCATCTATTCCTGTTGACCAGAGCAATGCATAAAGATGTGAACGGGTTATTTGTCCAGTGGGCATGTGTAAAGATTTTTACCGCTTTCTGGTGGCACCCTTTGCTACGCAATGTGACTTTGGGCTCAAAATCTAAATGAAACTTATCTTCCATTGAGGATTCGCCATCTTCTTCATCAAGCACTGAAATCTTGGATATAACACCGTCAGGGGAGACCGTATGAAATATTTTAAATTCCAATGTATTACCAAGATAATAGTCGCCACGACTCCGCCTAACAGGCGGATTATAAGTCAAAACAATTGAAAATATTCGATCGCCTTTGGTTTCAAAGAAACTTCTAGGAAGGTCAACTTTGAAGACCTTGGCCTGATCAACCTGTATTGAGCTTTCTTCAAAAAATAGCACTCTATTATCAAAAGAAGAGATTGCCTTGGCATGGTCAGGAACTCCATATCCAATTGTCATAAATCTTTTTTTTTCAGCCTTTTGTTTGTTCTTTGCTCGCCAAAAGTCCTTATTGATCGGTTCTGGATAGTTGGCGGACTGAAGAATGAGATTCTTTATAAAATTTGCGCTTTTTTCTGGGTAGCTATTAGAAACAAGAGCACAACTGCGGGCAACTTTAGGGGCTGAATAACTACTCCCCAAATCAAACGAAAATAATTTATCTGGGTATTGGCTTGAAAGGACTGGAATTTTACCTCCGCTATTTGTTTTAATACGACCAAACTCTTGACTCAAAACAAGGTTGCCGCCGTATTCAACTAGCTCTGGCTTGATCATGCCATTAATACCTGGTCCAGTGCGGGTAAATGGTGCAGGCTGGTGTTCTGGCGCTATCGCGGTAAAGAGTTCCCGTTGAGATCCAAAAAACGAGGTATCTGCAATTCGTGGTCTATTCGCTATAGAACCAACAGTAAGACTTAATGCAGAGGTAGCCGGATTGATCAAATTGAAATCGGGATTTTTTTTATCAAACAGATACTCGGGGTAGTGCTCCACTACGCCTGCAATGTCGTCAAAGCTATTTACAGGATTAACGTTTCCAGACGAAATGACAAAGACTACATCATCATAATCACGCGCAATTTCATCAATCAGAGATGCTAACGGGGGTTGTCTGAACTCTGATTTGTGCCATACCTCAAGATTATTTCCCAATGAGACATTGACGACTCGAATCCTATTATCCTTGTTGCCAAGAAAGTGATCAATGGCATCTTGAAATTGGTGCTCTAACAATTTTTCAGGATCATATTCAGCATAAACGCCTCCGCTGCAATCTTGAACCGCATACATTACTTTGGCCGAGAATATCCAGTTATACGCGTGGAACTGCTTCTTTTTGATACAATACTCAACATCACCATACAAAGCACACCCCGCGACTGCGGTGCCATGGCCTACTTTGTCAACGACTTCCGTTTCACGGGACTGAAAATTCGCTTCATCACCCAATGCATTTTTGATTAATGGATGGCCGGAGACAACTCCTGAATCAACAATCAAAATGCCAGTTGCAGATTCTGAAGGAGATAATATTTCCAAATCCTCAACATCTTGACTAAAGATCTCGAAAGGGTTAAATGATGGCAATGGAGGTCGGCTAACACGAGCAACCTCTTTTAGTTCAATAAGCTGTTTGTAAGCCGCAGAGTCTAATCTAACCCTTAGAAGAGCAAAAGAATTCCTGACTAATTTGTCCGTAACTTGAAGATTATCTATGGCTCCAGGCAGCTTAGAGATAAACACTTCAAGTTGGTCATCAGACATTCGCCATAGTTCCACATCAATGTAAGTGTCTTCATCCTCAGGGAGCGGAGCATCAATAATGGACCGTGCAATTTTCTTTTCGACAGGTATATCTTCAATCTCGCTTATAACATTGAAAAAGTCATACTTCGTTGCTCCGCCCTCACCATCTTTCCCATGGGAATCAAGTCTGGCACGAAACTCTTCCAACTGCTCATCAGATGCAAAAACAACCCAATAGCCCTTCTTGTCCTCTGCGACTGAAAGCACATCCAATCCCATTTTAAGCAATTCTTTCTCAAACGAGGCAGTGTCAATCTTATCGTTAACATTAATCTCAAAAATGAGGTGAGGATCAAGACGCCCTTTATACTGTTCTTTCGTAAGCGTTCAGGGGGCTAAAAAAAGTCCTACTTAGGAATTATTCCTACTAGACGTCCTCTGTGTTATGTGCTAGGGTTGTTTCATGAAACCCAAGCGCCCCATATCCGACCTGGACTGGCAACTCACTCCCCAACCTATGCGTGAGTATGTGCTCTATCTGGAACGCACCGTCCAACAGCTTCAACAATCCGTGGACCAACTCACCCAGCTTGTTCAGGAACAGGGCCAAATCATTCAACAGCAAAACAAACGCATTGAAAAATTGGAAGCCCAGCTCAACAAGAACTCCGGT